>JAYULN010000054.1:0-6616 GCA_043763525.1 Hymenobacter sp. | reverse complement strand
TTTCGTAATCTTGCGGGGCCAATGGCCGCCCGCGTCGTTATGAAACAACTCGTTATCGCCATTGATGGTTACTCTTCGTGCGGCAAAAGCACGACTGCAAAGGCAGTGGCCGCAGTCCTGCACTACGCCTACGTCGACACCGGAGCCATGTACCGCGCCGTGACGCTGTACCTGCTCGAAAAGCAAATTTCCTTCGACGACCTCGGTCGCATTGAAGAAGCCCTGTATACGCTCACCATCAGCTTTCGCCGCAACCGGCGCACGGGCCGCAACGAGGTGTTTCTCGACGGAGCCAACCGCGAGGACGACATTCGCCAGATGGTGATTTCCAACTCCGTGAGCGAGGTTTCGGTCATTCCGATGGTGCGGCACGCCATGGTGGCCCAGCAGCAGCGCATGGGCCGCAAGCGCGGCGTGGTGATGGACGGCCGCGACATCGGCACCACCGTTTTCCCCGATGCCGAAGTGAAGGTATTCATGACCGCCGATGTGGTGGTGCGTGCCGAGCGCCGGCAAATGGAGCTGGCCCTGAAAGGTGAACCAGTGCCCCTCGATGCCATCATCGAGAATCTGCGCAAGCGCGACCACCTCGACTCGACCCGCGCCGAAAGCCCCCTGCGCCGCGCCGCCGATGCCGTGCTGCTCGACACCACGCACCTCGTGATTGACGAACAGGTAGATTTTGTGCTGGAACGGGTGTCGGCCGCGTTGTTTACGCCGCAGGGGTAGGGGCGCTTATAGAGCGGCTTTCCGATTGGTGTACGTGCCCCGGTCCGACGGCGGAGCCGTCCGACCGGGGCACGTACACTAACTTGGAAACTGCTGTAGTAAGAACGTCATGCTGAGCTTGCCGGAGCATCGCGACTGCGCCACTAATCAGATTTAGTATTGCGGTAGAGATGCTTCGACTCCGCTGCGCTGCGCTCAGCATGACCGTCCTTGTTTACAGAGTGCGCCACCGCCATGGGCCGTACCTTTGCCCCCGGCGAACCCCTCGCCGCCGTGTGGTGTTAGCCAGTCAGCATGAAGGTTACGATTGATAAGAATTCCGGCTACTGCTTCGGCGTAGAATTCGCCATTCAGATGGCTGAGGACGAATTGGCGCAGGGCCAGCAGCTGTATTGCCTCGGCGACATCGTGCATAACCGCATGGAAGTGGAGCGCCTGCACCAGAAGGGCCTGCGTATCATCGACCGCGAGCAGCTGGCCGAATTGCACGACACGAAGGTGCTGATTCGGGCCCACGGCGAGCCGCCCGAAACCTACCAGCTGGCCCTGCAAAACAACCTGGAGCTGATTGACGCCAGCTGCCCGGTGGTGCTGAAGCTGCAAAATCGCGTGAAGCACGCCTTCGACCTGAGCCAGCGCCAGGACGGCCAGATTGTGATTTACGGCCAGCCCGGCCACGCCGAAGTGGCCGGCCTCACGGGCCAGACCGGCAACCGCGCTATTATCGTAATGAACGAGGCCGACCTCGACCAAATTGATTTTGCCCGGCCCGTCACCTTGTTCAGCCAAACCACCAAAAGCACGGCCGGCTTCTACAAGATGAAGGCGCTAATGACGGCTCGTATTCTGGCCGCCGGCGGCACGCTCGACAGCTTCGATGCCAACGACAGCATTTGCCGGCAGGTGAGCAACCGCGAGCCCGCTCTGAATAAGTTTGCCGCCGAATACGACGTGGTGCTGTTCGTGAGCGGCCGCAAAAGCTCCAACGGCAAAGCCCTGTTTTCGGTAGTGAACGCCGTGAATCCGCGCAGTTACTTCATCGAAAACGAAACTGAAATCGAAGCAAAATGGCTGGCCGGCACGCACACCGTGGGCATTTGCGGGGCCACCAGCACCCCGCTGTGGCTGATGCAGCAAGTGGCCGAGCGGGTAGAAGGCGTGGAAGAGCTGGCGTAAATGCCCCGAAGTCTACCTTTAGCGCTGACTTTCCGCCTGTCAATGAACACCCGATTACTGCTGGCCACTTTGTTGGCAATGGCCGCTACCGGCCGCGTAACCGCCCAACCGGCTTCTCCCACCGCTTCGGTGGCCCCGGTGGCCGACGATTCGCTGGCCGCAGCCGTGGGCACCAGCTACCTCGATAACAGCATCAGAGGCTTCGGCAGGGCCGAGATTCTGGGGCCCGATGGCAAAACACACTCCGTATGGATTCCGATAAACCTGATGGGTTTCAAGGGCTACCTGCCGTTTCATCGGCACAAGGAGGATTTGGACCGGTTTGGCCGCGAGCCGTTCAGCATTGATGTTGACAAGGTGCAGTCCATCAAGCTGAACGGGCTGTATCAGGAGCATATGGTGTTGAACGGCAAGCGCAAGCACCTCATCGCCACGCGCCTGGTCAATGGCCCGGTAGAGTTGTTCAACTACACCGAAATTCAGCAAACGGCGGCTATGGTGCCAATTGGAGGCCTCGGCACGGCCGCTGTAGTGGCAGTGGGCGCTGGAATTGGCGGTTTCCCCGACCGCCAGTGGTTCCTGCGTTGCGCCGGCCAAAGCTTGGTGAAAGTGGGGCGCGCCGAGTTTATAGCGCAAATGACGGCTTATTTCCACGACGACCCCGAATTGGTGGCCGCCTTGAAAGCTGGCCAGTTGCACTACCGCGAAATGGTGAAAGTGGTGCAGGCTTATAACGAATTTCTGACCCGGCCCGCCGCCAAATAGCGCGACTTACCCGGTAGCTACTCCGCCAGCGCCCGCTCGTAAATTTGCCGGGTTTCTTCATCGAAGGCTACAAAAATGACCTGTTGGGGCCATTCCTGCGCCGCCAGCCACTGCCGTACCTCGCGCACGGCAATGGCGGCGGCTTCTTTTTTGGGATACCCATAAACGCCGGTGCTGATGCCGGGGAAGGCCACGCTGGCCAACTCGTGCTCGGCGGCCAGGCACAGGCTGTTGCGGTAGCAGTTGGCCAGGAGTTTGGGCTCGTCGTTGCGGCCGCCGCTCCAGACCGGACCTACGGTGTGGATGACGTGCGCGGCCGGCAGCTGCCCGCCAGTGGTGATGACGGCCTGCCCGGTGGGCAGGCCGGTGCGGTAATCGGGGCTTTCGCGGATGAGCCGGCACTCGGCCAGAATAGCGGGGCCGCCAGCGCGATGAATGGCCCCATCGACCCCACCGCCGCCGAGCAGGCTGGAATTGGCGGCATTGACGATGGCCGAAACCGGCTGGCGCGTAATGTCGCCTTGCACGAGTTGAATGCGGTTGGGAAGAGGAGAAGCCATGAGCAGAGGGAAGGGGTGTAATGCAAAACCAGTACGGACGATTCAGTGCCTACGCTCCGGCGGGCGCATTTGATGCTTTGGAAACCTGCGCCGTCGCTTCGGCAACTGGCGGGGGCGGAGCGTTTCGACAACTTGCTATATTTGACCATTCAATCCAATCAATTCCTAAACCCCTCCAATCATGGAACCCCTGCAACGCGACCCGTACCTGTGGCAAAAAGCAAAAGCCCGCGCCCGGTTTCAATCGCACCTGCTTACCTATCTCACGGTGAATGCTACGCTGTGGGTCATCTGGGCCCTTACCGAACGCCATCAGAACGGCGGAATTCCCTGGCCGCTGTGGTCCACCGCGTTCTGGGGCATTGGGCTGGTGGCGCGCGGCGTGGCGGCCTACGGTGGCTACAACCGCGAGCAGCGTACCCAGCGCGAATACGAGCGGCTGGTGCGCGAGCAGAACGGCGCCGACCCCCTCGACAAGTACCGCTAGCCCGTGTAACCTTCGGCCGCGGCCAGCAGTTTGTGCGGGTATGATGAACCATAACCTGCCCCGCCTCTTGGCCGCGCTATTGGTCGGCCCGCTGCTGCTGGCCGCCGGTCCGGCCCTCGCCCAGGCCCCGCCAAGTGCCCGGCCCCCCGCCAAAGGCGAAGGCAGCCTGAGCATGATAAAACTGCCCGTCGGCTTCCGCATCAGCTATTTTGCCCAGAATGTGCCTGGCGCGCGCGAGCTGGCCCTGGGCTCCGACGGCACCGTGTACGTGGGCACCAAGGACGAAGGCACCAAGGGCAAAGTGTATGCCCTGCCCGATAAAAACCATGACGGCAAGGCCGATGCCGTCCTCACCGTTGCCACCGGCCTGAATAGCCCCAACGGCGTGGCCGTGCGCCAGGGCAGCCTCTACGTGGCCGAAGTCAACCGCATTGTTCGCCTCGATAACATTGCGGCAAAGCTGAAAACCCCACCCAAGCCGGTGGTGGTGTACGACAAGCTGCCCGACAATCCCTGGCACGGCATGCGCTACATCGCCTTCGGGCCCGATGGCCTGCTGTACGTGCCGGTGGGCGCGCCCTGCAACTCCTGCGAGCCCGATAAGCCGGTGTTTGGCACCATCAACCGGATGCGGGCCGACGGCACGGGCTTCCAGAACGTGGCCACCGGGGTGCGCAACACGGTGGGGTTCGACTGGCACCCCACTACCAAGGAGCTATGGTTTACCGACAACGGCCGTGACATGCTGGGCGACGACCTGCCCGCCGATGAGTTGAACCGGCTCACCAAGCCCGGCCAGAACTTCGGCTTCCCCTACTTTTTTGGCGGCGACGTGCCCGACCCCGAGCTGAGCGCCGGCAAAACCGCCGACATGTACACCAAGCCCGCCCGCAAGCTGGGCGCGCACGTGGCCGCGCTGGGCATGAAGTTTTACACCGGCACCACTTTCCCGGCCCAGTACCGCAACCAGATTTTCATTCCCGAGCACGGCTCCTGGAACCGCAGCAAGAAGAGCGGCTACCGCATTTCGCTGGTGAAGCTCGATGCTGCCGGCCGCGCCACCAGCTACCAGCCCTTTGCCGAAGGCTGGTTGCAAGGCCAGCAAAGCTGGGGCCGCCCGGTGTGCCTGCTGGTGCTGTCCGACGGCTCGCTGCTGGTGAGCGACGACCAGGGCGGGGCCGTGTTCCGGATTTGGTACGCGGGGTAGAGAGGGGCAGTGGAAGCACAGAAGGAACGTCATGCTTCGACTACGCTCAGCATGACGTTCTTTGCCACTGCGCCGCTCCATTTATATTCACCCCATGAACCGCCCCCCCAAGCGCCAGCTCGGCCGCCGCGAACTAGTCGATTTTCCGGCCTTCGACCTGCGGGGCGTGGAGGCCAAAGTGGACACGGGGGCCTACACCAGCGCCATTCACTGCACCGGCATCTACATCGAAACCGGTGCCGGCCAGCGGCCCGTGCTGGTGGTGCAGCTGCTCGACCCCGGCCACGAAGGCCTCGACGGCCGGCTGCTCACTTTCACCGATTTTGGGCTGCGCGACATTCGCTCCTCCAATGGCGAAGTGCAGGAGCGGTACGTCATTCGGGCCGTGGTGCAGCTGTACGGCGAGGAGCTCGAAGCCGAATTTTCGCTTTCCGACCGCTCCGACATGAAATACCCTGTATTGCTGGGTCGCAGCCTGTTGAGTCGCGGTCGCTTCGTAGTCGACGTGGCCAAACGCAACCTTTCCTACAAAGCCCTGGCCCGCGCCGCCGCCCGCCGCGCCCGCCCCTGACTAGTTTTGTGGATTGGTGGGGTGGTTACGGTGGATGGGTGGAAATGTGGGTTGGTGAATTTTCTGAATGAACAGATTTTTACTTTCCTATTCTATCACCCCGCCACTCCGCCACTCCGCCACTCCGCCACTCCGCTACCCCGCTAATCTGCTCATCCACCACCCCACCACTCCACCACCCCACCATGAAACTGGCCATTCTTTCGCGGGAGCCGAAATCATATTCCACCCAACGGCTGGTGGAAGCGGCCACCGCGCGGGGCCATGAAGCGGTGATTATCGACCATTTGCAGTGCAACCTGGTGCTGGAAAAAGGGCGGCCGGGCATCATTTATCAGGGCGAAGAGCTGCACGGTTTCGATGCCATCATTCCGCGCATTGGGGCCTCGGTTACGTTCTACGGCACGGCCGTGGTGCGGCAATTTGAGATGATGAAGGTGCGCACGGCCGTTGATAGCCAAGCCATTGTGCGCTCGCGCGACAAGCTGCGCTCGATGCAGATTTTGAGCCGCGCCGGCGTGGGCATGCCCAAAACGGCCTTCACCAACTACTCGGCCGATGTGCCGGCCATGATAAGCCAGGTGGGTGGGGCCCCGGTCATCATCAAGCTGCTGGAGGGCACCCAGGGCCTGGGCGTGGTGCTGGCCGAGAGCGTGAAGGCCGCCACGTCGGTCATCGAAGCGTTTCACAACCTCAAGGCCCGCATCATCGTGCAGGAGTTCATTGCCGAGAGCAAAGGCGCTGACCTGCGGGCGTTTGTCGTGGACGGCGAGGTGGTGGGGGCCATGAAGCGCCAGGGCAAAGAAGGCGAGTTTCGCTCGAACCTGCACCGGGGCGGCACCGGCACCCTCGTGAAGCTAAGCCGCGCCGAAAAGGCCGCCGCCCTGCTGGCCACCAAGGCCCTGGGCCTGGGCATTGCGGGCGTCGATATGCTGCAAAGCCGGCGTGGCCCGCTGGTGCTCGAAGTCAATTCCTCGCCCGGCCTCGAAGGCATCGAACGCGCCACCCAACTCGACATCGCCGGGCAAATCATCGACTACACCACCGCCCTGGTGGGCCGCAAGAAAGCGGCGGCTAAACCCAAAAAAGCCGCCGGGCAGCCCGTGGATGCGCAGTCCGAC
>JAYULN010000053.1:0-6619 GCA_043763525.1 Hymenobacter sp. | reverse complement strand
CCCGAAGAGTGCGTACCGGGGGCCGACATCCTCATCCTGGCCGTCAAGCCCCAGGATGCGCCCGCCCTCTTTGCCCAGCTGGTCGGGCTGGTGCAACCCCAGCAGCTCGTGCTGAGCATCATGGCCGGGGTGCGAATTGATACCTTGCGCCAAGCCCTGGGCACCCCCAAAATCATCCGGGCCATGCCCAACCTGCCGGCCCAGATTGGCATGGGCATGACGGCCTTCACCAGCACCGACGAGGTGAGCCGCGCCGAGCTGGTGCAGGTGCAAAACCTGCTGAGCACCACCGGCAAAACCGTGTACGTGGAGGAAGAAGCCGCCATCGATGCCAGCACGGCCATCTCAGGCAGCGGCCCGGCCTATGTATACTACTGCATGGAAGCCCTGATGGCCGCCGCCGCCCAAATGGGCTTTACGGGTGCCGAGGCCGAGCTGCTGGTGAGCCAGACGTTTCGCGGCGCAGTGGAATTGTACTCGCAATCGGGCCTGAGCTGCGAGGACTGGATTGCCAAAGTGGCCTCCAAAGGCGGCACTACCGAGGCGGCCCTGCGGGCTTTTGGGGCCGGGGCCGTGCGCGAAGGACTGATGGCTGGTGCCGGTGCCGCGCGGGACCGGGCCGAGGAATTGGGAAAATAAGGCAACCGGAACGTCATGCTGAGCGGAGCCGAAGCATCTCTCCCGCGCAACGCAATCCATTCGATTGGATTTACTGCTGCGGTAGAGATGCTTCGACTGCGCTCAGCATGACGTTTTTCTTCCCTCCTACTACGCCACCGAATACCCGGCAAAGTCCTTGCGCAGCTGCGTCTTCAGCAGCTTGCCGGTGGCCGTGTGCGGCAATTGCTCCACAAACTCTACCGCGTCTGGCTCGCAAAATTTGGCCACTTTGCCTTTGAAAAAAGCCAGCAGCTCCGCCGCCGAAACCTCCATGCCGGGACGGCGCACTACTATCAGCAGGGGCCGCTCGCTCCACTTTTCGCTGGGCACGCCGATAACGGCAGCCTCGGCCACGGCGGGGTGGGCCACGGCCAGGTTTTCGAGGTCGATGCTGGAAATCCACTCGCCGCCCGACTTGATAACGTCCTTCGAGCGGTCAGTAATTTGCATATAGCCGTCGGGGTCGATGGTGGCCACGTCGCCGGTGCGGAACCAGCCGTCGGCGGTGAGTTCGCCGGGCGTGGCGGCGCGGAAGTAGTCGCGCACCACCCAGGGGCCGCGCACCAGCAGGTCGCCGAAGGCCACGCCGTCGTGCGGCAGCTAGTGGCCGTCGTCGCCCACAATCTTCATATCCACCCCAAACACCACGCGGCCCTGCTTGCCGCGCAGCGCCAGGCTGTCGGCCGGGCTCAGGGTTTCGTGCTTGGCTTTGAGGCGGCCACCGGTGCCGAGCGGGCTGGTTTCGGTCATGCCCCAGGCGTGCATGATGCTCACGTTCAACTCTTCCTCAAATGCTTTCATCAGGGCCGGCGGGCACGAGGCCCCGCCCACCACCGTGCGCCGCAGCGTGGCAAACTTCCGCTGGCCTTCGCGCATGAATTGCAGCAAGGCCAGCCAAATAGTGGGCACACCAGCCGAAAACGTCACCTTTTCCGTCTCAAACAGCTCGAACAGACTGGCGCTGTCCATGCCCGCGCCGGGCAGCACCAGCTTGGTGCCGTTGAGCGGGGCCGCGTAGGGCAAGCCCCAGGCGTTGACGTGGAACATGGGCACCACGGGCATTATCACATCGAGAGCCGAGCAGTTGAGCGCATCGGGCAGCGAGATGCCGATGGCGTGCAACACCGTGGAACGGTGCGAGTAGAGCACGCCCTTGGGCTGGTCGGTGGTGCCGGAAGTGTAGCAGAGGGAGCAGGCCGTGTTTTCGTCGAAAACAGGCCACTCGTAGTCGGCGGTTTCGGCCGCCAGCAGGTCTTCGTAGCTGCACAAACCGGGCATTTCGGAGGCGGCGGGCAGGTGCTCGGGGCCGGCCATCAGCACCCATTTCTCGACCTTGGGACACACCGGAGCCAGGCGCTCGACCAGGGGCAGAAAGGTGAGGTCGAAGAACAACAGCCGGTCTTCGGCGTGGTTGATGATGTAGACAAGCTGCTCGGGAAACAGGCGCGGGTTGATGGTGTGGCACACCGCCCCGATGCCCGCCACCCCGTAGTACAGCTCGAAATGGCGGTGCGTGTTCCAGGCCAGCGTGCCCACCCGGTCGCCGTTTTCGATGCCGAGCTTCAGCAAAGCATTGGCCAGGCGCTTGCTGCGGTGATGGGCGGCCTGGTACGTGTAGCGAAAGGTGCCGCCCTCGGGCAGGCGCGACACAATTTCGGTGTCGGCGTGCCACCTGGCGGCGTGCGCGAGAATGCCCGCTACGCGGAGCTGGTCGGCCATCATTAGTCCTTGCATCGTTCTGTCTATTAGTGTATTCAGCTTAATCAGGCTCGCACAGAGCTCCCGGAGCTAAAGCAGTGTTAAAACTCTTCCTGGAGCGGTTTCCCGATTGGTGTACGTGCCCCGGTCCGACGGCGGAGCCGTCCGACCGGTTATCGTTTGCCCCGCCTACGCCAATCGTGCCGCCCTCGTTCCCACCACAACCGGTCCGCCGGCTCCACCGTCGGACCGGGGCACGTACACTAACTTGGAAACTGCTGTAACCCGGTGGACTCTGTGCGATTATACTTCCCCCTGGTTCCCAAAAGAACACCAAAAGTCTGACACTACGAAGCCCCGCCCGAGGCTTATTTCCGCACCGCCTCAATCGCCAGCTGCAACAAGCTCGAACGCACGCTCAAGTCACTCAGCTTGTTGTTTTTCCGCGAAGGATGCACCCGGTTGGTGAGCAGTACCACCACCAGCTCTTCCTTGGGCTCGACCCAGAAATACGTGCCCGTGAAACCGGTGTGGCCGTAGCTGGCCGGCGAGGCGCTTTTGGCCGAGTTCAGGGTGGGGTCGGCGGCGGGGCGGTCGAAGCCCAGGGCGCGGCGGTTGTCGGGGCAGAACTGGCAGCGCGTCCAGTCGGCCAGAATTTGCTGATTGAAAATCTGCTGGCCACCGTAGCGCCCGCCCCAGGCGTAGGTCTGCACCAGTTTGGCCACGTCGTTGGCATTGCCGAAGAGGCCGGCATGGCCCGAAAGGCCGCCGAGCAGCGCCGCGCCTTCATCGTCGACGGTGCCGTGCAGGAGCTGGCGACGGAAAGCCGAATCGACTTCGCTGGGCACGATGCGGGCCAGCGGGAAGCGGTTTTTGGGCCGGAAGCCCAACGTGGTTGCCCCCAGCGGTCGGTACACGTCGCGCTGCAAAAAGGCATCGAGCGGCAGCCCGGTGCGGGCCTTCACCAGCTCCGGGTAGAGGATAAATGACAAGTCGGAGTACACGTAGCCCGACTTCTCATTCAGCGGCGAGGCCCCGATTTCTTTGTAGATACGGGCAGGCAAATCGTTCCGCGCCCACAGGTTTTGGGCGGCGGGCAGCGGGAAGCGAGCCGACGAGTCGGCCCGGAAATAGCGCCGGCGCAGGTAGCCGTTTTTCTTGGTCAACTCCTTCCAAAATGGAATCCAGGCCTTGAGAAGGGCCTGGTGGGCCAGCACGTCGCGCATCTTCAGGCCGGCCTTGTTGGTGCCGCGCAGAAACGGGAAATAGTGACCCATGCTGCTGTCGGGGCTAAATTTACCCTGGTCCTGCAAGCGCAGCAGCGCCGGGGTCGAGGCCATCAGCTTGGTGAGCGAGGCCAGGTCGTAGAGGTCATCATCATGCACGGGGCGCGGCACGGTTAATAATGTGGGAGATGTGGGAGATGTGGGAGATGTGAAAATTGATTTTCTGTTTCCATTTTTCACCTTTCTCCCATCTCCCACATCCTTCACATTTTCTCCCATGCCGGCATACGTCTGGTTGCCGTAGCTTTTGCGGAGCACCACCGTGCCCCGCCGGGCAATAACCACCTGCGCCCCCGGAAACGCCTGGGCCGCCATGGCCCGGCCCACGAGGCTGTCGACGCGGGCTTCGAGACGGCCGTCCATGTCTTCGTCTTCGGGGTTGGCGTAGCGGAGGCGGAAGCTGCCAGCCGTGCGCAGGCCGAAGCCGCGCGGCAACTTGTCGCTCACCGTAACGGGCAGCTGGCCGGTGGCCGCAATACCACCAAATATGGCTTGCACGGCCAGATTTTGGGCATTAGGGCTTTCCTGGTAGGCCAGCACCACGGCCTGAGCGCGGTCGAGGTCGCGCACCTTGGCCACGGCGTAGGCCGAGCCGAACACGCTCAGCACCAGCGTCTGCTTTTGGTCCACGAGTTCGCGGAGCAGCAGGTTGGTTTCGGGCGTGATGCCGAAGCTGGTGGCCGGCAGGCGGCCCAGGCTTTGCAGCGACACCAGCACGAGGTTATAGGGTTTGAGCGCGGTGCGCAGCCGCAGCAGCTCGTCGAGGCTGGGCGCGGCGGGCGCGTGGAAATGGGCCGTGGGCGCATAGTCGGCCACGGCTTTCTGGAAGTCGGTGGTGTCGCGCGGGCTGCCGCCCAGCACCAGCGTGGCAATGCGCAGCGTGTCGAGTTGCTGGAGCGGCAGCAGATTTTTCTGGTTGCGCAGCAGCGTGATGCTCAGCTCGGTGAGGCGGTGGCTGAGGTACTGGGCGTGGGGCGCGTTGAGGTCTTCGTACAGGTTTTTGGGTTCGACGGGCCGGTACTGACTCAGGCCGGCCCACTGCTTGAGGGCCAGCACGCGGCGGCAGTGCTGGTCAATTTCCAGCTGCGAAAGCCGGCCGCTGTCCACGGCCGTGCGCACCATTTTAAGCGCCAGCGGAATGTTCTTGCTGAACTCCAGAATATCGTTGCCGGCCAGTAGGGCCCGCACGTCGGCCTCGCCGGGCGCGAACATGCTGGTCACGCCCTTCATGTTCATGGCATCGGTAAAAATCAACCCTTTAAATCCCATTTGATTACGCAGCAAATCGGTGATAATGGGCCGCGACAGCGTGCTGGGGCCGGGCACGGTATCGAGGGCCGGCACGTTGAGGTGGGCCACCATCACGCCGCCCAGCCCGCCGGCCATCAGGCTGCGGAAGGGCGGCAGCTCCAACGAATCGAGGCGCTTGCGGTCGACACGCACCGTGGGCAGGGCCAGGTGCGAGTCGGCATCCACGTCGCCGTGGCCGGGAAAGTGCTTGGCCACGGCCAGAATGCCGGCATCCTGCATGCCGTGCATGTACTGGCGGCTATCGCGGGCCACGGCCCTGGGGTTTTCGCCCCAGCTGCGGAAGCCGATGACGGGGTTGGCGGCGTTGTTGTTCACATCAACCACCGGCGCGAAGTTGACGTGCATGCCCAGGCGCTTGAACTGCCGGGCCACCTCACGGCCCATGTCGTAGAGCAGGGCGGTGTCGGTTTCGCCGCCCAGGCTCATCTGGTACGGGAATTTCACCACGCTATCGAGGCGCATGCCCACGCCCCACTCGCCGTCGAGGGCCACCAGCAGCGGCACGCTGGCCTGGCTCTGGTAGCGGTTCAGCAGGCGCGCCTGCCGGCCCGGCCCACCCTGAAAAAATATCAGCCCCCCAATGCCGTACTGCTGAATGAGGGTCGAAACCGAGTCCTCATCGACGCGCTTGCGGTTGGAGTACGCGGCCACCATAAACAGCTGCGCCACCCGCTGATCGGGCGTGAGCACCCGCATCAGGCTATCGACCCAGGGCGAATGCAGGTACTGGATGAAGGCCGGGGCGCCGGGAGGCAGCAATGGGCGCGGCGCACCCTTTTTGGCAGGGGTGGCTTGGGTGCGGGGCCGGGCCGGGGCGGTGGCGCGGGCGGGCGTGGCGCGGCGCTGGGCCTGGCCCAGCAAGGGCGCGGCCAGCAGCCAGCCCAACAATAAATACTTGAATATTGACAAGTCCTGGTGCGTTTTCGGAAGGGTTGTTTTTTACACGAAAGTAACACGAGCCTGCACGAAGTGCGGGGGCGCCAAGCCCGGCTGCTGGCAGGTGCTGCCGCCGGCCTAAGCACCACCGTGAAAATAGGCCGGCAAGCTCCGGCAACCACGAGGAACTGTCAACGGTATTGGTCAGGCATCAGGTTGAAATATTTTCCTGGGTTCTAAGAGCCTATCCGAAGCAGGGCAACCGCACCAAAATTAGGCCCATGTGCCCCCAGTGCTTGGAAACGGCCTAGAGGTGTTCAAAAAAACGAAAAGCGGCTGCTACTAAAGTGCCTCCAGAGGCTGGAAACATAGTTTCAGGACTTACGCAAATGCGCCGTTTGCGAGCCCCAGCGGGGCGACATGTCGGCAGTAAAACATTGTCCCCCCAGAACAAAGCCCCAGAGGGGGCGTACCCGGTAGGGCGGCACTCGGCCGCCGTTCTGGCGAGTGTCGCCCTACCGGGTACGCCCCCTCTGGGGCTCTACTCCTGTTTTTTCAGTCGGTTACTACCGATATGCCGCCCCGCTGGGGCTTGAGGAATACGGTTTTGCGCAAGTCCTAAGTTTAATATTTTGGTGCGGTTGCCCTGATTAAAATGGCGAATTCCCTGAATAACCAAATCTGGGGAATAAGTAGTCGAACATAAGTATTCGGTAGTCAGACCCAATATTAAATCTTGATTGACAGTACTTTGATGTCCGACTACTTAATACTGGCTACCTACTTAG
>JAYULN010000052.1:0-6624 GCA_043763525.1 Hymenobacter sp. | reverse complement strand
GGTAGGTAGTCACGTTTGGGATTGAATTGGGAAAAAAGACCGTCATGCTGCGCTTGCCGAAGCATCTCTACCGCGCAAGTAATCAATTTTACTGCTGCGGTGAGATGCTTCGGCCAGCGCAGCATGACGGTCAGACAACCCAGAGTTATACCACCAAATACGAAATCAACGGATTCAGCGGGCTTCTCCGCAGGGCGTAATTGGCTACCCCAAATACCTCGTCAAACGCCAGCGTTTCGCCGGGAAACTCCGGGCAGTTCAGCTCATCAAACGCCACGATGGCCCCTTTGGTCAGGCGTGGCCGGATGGCTTCGAGGCAGGCCTTGGTGGGGGCGTAGATGTCGAAATCGAAGTAAGCGAAGGCGATGACGGTTTCGGGGTGGTCGCGCAGGTAGCGGGGCACGGTTGCGGAAGCGTCGCCGGCCACCAGCTCGAACTTGCGCTTGTGCGGAATGGGGCTGTCGGCCTCGTGCAGGGCCAGAATTTGATGCAGGTAGGCCTGGTAGTCGTCGGTCACGCCATAGTCGCCGGCTTTCACCCGGTCGCCATCCTTGGCATCGACAGACGGAAACCCGCCAAACGTATCGAAGCCAATGATTTTGCGGTTGTAGTTGAACGGCTCGTAGATGCCGCGCAGCGCGTGCATCAGGGCCAGATTCTGGCCCCAGCGCACGCCGAATTCCATGGCCACGCCGTGAACGGGGATGATTTGCTGGTAGAGCTCCGTGAAAAACAGCAGGCGCGAAAGCGTCTGCCGGCTCAGGTACAGGCCCAGATTGCTGAGCAGCTCGGTGTTCGGAATGGGCGACTCGCGCAGGGTTTGGGCGAAGTTTTCGCGTCGTTCCGCCTCGACGGCCGAGGCACCGACGATGACGTTGATGGGGGAGGGCATGAGTTTAGTTATCAGAAGTTAAGTAGGCAGCCAGTATTAAGTAGTCAGTAGTCGGATATCAAAGTGCTGTCAATCAATATTTAACATTGGGTCTGACTGCCGAATACTTATGTCCGGCTACTTAGTTGTCAATTATTAGGGTTCTGTGGTCAGTTGTAATCAGAATAATCTGACAACTGAATGCCAGCAACTGACAACTAATGGGGCTGCAAAAATGCTACGATATTCCGGCCCAGGCCCACGCCGGCCATGCTTTCGTAGTAGGCGGCCACGGCGGGCAGGGGGGCGGTGCGGAGCAACAGATTGTCCTGCTCCATACGGGCGCGGTGGGCGGCGGGGCCGGCGGGGCGGTCCATCACGTAGTTCGTAGAAGGGTTGAGTAGATTGAGGTCAATTGGCTGGTCGGCAAGGGTTTTTACGACTTGCCAGCCGGTGGCCTGAGCCAGGTTGCGCAGGCCGGTTTGGTTGAAATAGGAGAGGTGGTCGGGCAGAGCTACCCAGAAATGGCGGTCGATGTGGCCGGTTTCGAGCAGGTGGTTTTGGAGGGCCGAAAAATCGTTGGGCACCTCCACCAGCATGGTGCCGGCGGGGTGTACCAGGGCGTGGCAGCGGCGTAGCAGTTCGGCGGGGTCGGGCACGTGTTCCAGCACGTTGTCGAGCCAGAGCACGTCGAATCGTCGGCCCTCGGCTCGGAGCTTATCCAGCTGTTCGTACAGGTCGCCGGGCCGCAGCCAGTCGCGCAGGGCCGGCTGAAACCGCTCCACGCTGAAGCTGCTATAATCAAGGCCCAGCACCTCCCAACCCAACCGATGGAAATAAGCCAGCGCCCAGCCCTCGCCGCAGCCAATGTCCAGAAACGAAGGCGCGGCTGCCGGGTTCGGCGCATCGGCCGTGCCCGGATTTTGCAGTTGCTCCAGTACCCAGTGGCGCAGGCGCAACTTGCCGTCGATGTGCTCCAACTCCTCGGGCGGGTAGGCGGCCTGGTAAGTCGTGAGGCCTTCCTGGTAGTAGCGCCGGGCGTAATAGTCGCTCAGCTCGGTCGGAGTCGGTTTGTTGATTACCTCGTAAAAGCCGTACTCATTGAGCCGGAGGGTATCGGGAACGGTCATCGACTGGAAAAATATTTAGGGTTGAACCTGGGTATTCTGGTTGTTGATGTGGGCCAGCCACGGGTACTGCGTGAGTAAAGCGGACAAGCCATTAGGGTTGGTAAGGGAAAAATCGGCGGGCAGCTGCGAGAACAGGAGGTTCAGCAGGGCGTAGTCGCTGGGATAATCCAGGGTCAGGCGCAACTCGGCCACGGCGGGCGGCACGGCCAGGGGCAGCGTTTCGAGGCGAAACAGCTCGGGGTGGCGGCGCAGGTAGGGGGTCACGTGTTCGCGCTCTTCGGGGCGGGTGGCCTTGGTGGCGGCGCGGCGCAGGGCCGGAGCGCTGATTACTTCGATGTTGGTGCCCAAGGGCAGGCCGGTGGTGAGGGTATAATCGGCCCCGGTGGCCAGGTGGTGGGCCACTGCCGCCCGCATAAATTCTGGGTCGATGGCCGGATTATCGGCCGTGACGCGGACCACCACATCGGCCTCGTGCTCGGCCAGTGCCCCGACAAAGCGGCCCAGCACATCGTCCGTCTCCCCCCGGTAGGGGTGGGCCTGCAACGCCTGCGCCGCTGCAACCAGCGCGTCATCGGCGGCAAGGGTGGTGGTGGCCACTACCACCGGCTGCCCAATGGCCAGCTGCCGGGCCCGTGCTACTACGTGCCCCAGTACGGTAGTGGGCCCATCGAGTGGCAGCGGCAGCAGCACCTTGCCCGGCAGCCGCGTAGAATTCATGCGGGCCTGAATGATGACGAGGATGCGGGCGGCGGGAGTTGAAATGGCCATGCTTTAACGAATGGTCCAGCCGCCATCGACCACCAGGTTGTGCCCGGTTACGAAGTCGGAGGCGTCGGCGCTGAGAAACACGAAGGCCCCGGCCAAATCCTGCGGCCGGCCAATGCGCCCCAGCGGACTGCGCCGCCGAAGCTCGGCCACAAAGCCGTCCTGCTGCTGCACGCCCGCGCTGGGAAACGCGCCCGGCGACACGCAGTTCACCAGAATGTTTTCGGGGCCCAGGTACGAGGCGAAGTACCTGGTGAGCTGAATAACCGCCGCTTTGGCCGCCCCGTAGTGCGGCGGGTTCAGGAACTGCGGATGCTCGGCGTAGGCTGTGAAGTCGGGGGCCACCATGCCGTACATCGAGGCCACGTTGATGATTTTGCCGCCGCCGTTTTCGCGGAAGTAAGGCAGAATTTCGCGCAGGCAGCGGTAGGCGCTGCCCGCCGAGCCGTCGAGCCCTTGGGCAAACTGCTCATCGGTGAGGGCATCAGGCTGCTGGCCAGTGCTATACACCGCGTTATTGATGAGTACCTGGGGCAGGCCATACCGCTCGCGGCAGGCCCGGAATGCTGCCTGCACCGACGGCGTGGCGGCAATGTCGCAGAGCTGAAAGTGTAGGTTTTCGGTCGGTCCAAGCTCCGCAAAGGCCTGGGTAAACCGCTCTTCGTTGCGGCCCAGCACCACCACGGCGGCCCCGTGGGCCAGCAGGCCCGCCACAATGGCGCGGCCCAGGTGGCCGTACCCGCCCGTGATGAGAATCAGGCGGCCATGGAGGTCGAACAGGCCAGCGTAATCGGTTAGGAGCGAGGGAGCCATGCGTAGGGGAGGATGTATTCGGTGGTGGTTTCGGCCAGCGCTTGCAAGGCTGGTCGCAGTAGTTCGGCTTGTTCGAGGTAGCCGGCAGCAGCCAGATTATCGCGCAAATTAGCCGCCGTATCGACTCCAACAACGGCCCGGCTCACGCCAGTGGCAAACGCCGCAAAAAGCAGTAACAAGGCGGGCAGAGGCACATTGGCCTCGGTAGCCAAGGCGTGCAGCTGCGCGATTTTGGGGGCCAGCGGCGCAAAGAAACCGGGCAGCGTAGTCGGCTCCCGCAGCAATAATCCTTGCAGAAAGGCCGACCGCACATGCACTTCCACGCCGTGCTGCTGCAAGGCCGGCAGCACCGCGCCAAACCGCTGGTCGAGCACATTGAAAGGCACTTGCACCAAGTCAACGTCCAGCTTTTGCGCCAGCAGCCACTCGGCCTCCTGCGGGTGGTACAGCGATACGCCAATGCGCCGCACCACGCCCGCCGCCCGGGCCTCCTGCAAAGCTTCCCAGGCCGCCGGCTGCTGCCGAAAGGCAGTGAAATCATGAAACATCACCCCGTACAAGCGGGCTTGCCGCAGGTGGCCCAGCGACTCCTGCAACTGCTGGCGCACCTGCGGGGCCGGGCCCGCCGCCAGCTTGGTAACGAGCTGAAACGGCACTGAGTCAGCCGCTGGCTGGCTTAGCCAGGTGCCTAGCCGGGTCTCGCTATCGCCATAGGCCGCCGCCGTATCCAGCAGGTTCAGGCCCGCCGCCCGGGCCGTTTGCAGAACCTCGGCAACCGTGGCATCGGTGGGCCGGCCGGCCGTGTTGTTGATGCCGTAGTTCAGCCCAAACTGCGCCGTGCCCAGCGCCAGCCGGCCGATAAAATCCGCCGCCGGCGCGGCCAGATTAGCGGCCATGCTGCTGCACAAATTCGGTGATGCACGCCACTACATAGCCCTGTTCCTCGTCGGAGAGGGTGGGAAACAGCGGGATGCTGAGGCAATGCGCGTAGTAAGCTTCGGCCCGCGGAAAGTCGCCGGCTTTCCAGCCCAGGCCTTCATAATAAGGCATGCGATGCACCGGAATGTAATGCACCTGGGCAAAAATCTGCCGGGTTTTCAGGAAGTCGTACAGCCCTTTGCGGTCGGCGACTTTGACGATGTAGAGGTGGTAGGCGTGGCCGGGGCGGCTGGGGGCCAGCACCGTTACGCCGGGCACCTGGGCAAAGGCGGCATCGTACTGGGCGGCGAGCTGGCGGCGGCGGGCCAGGCCTTCGTCGGCGCGGGCGAGCTGGCTTAGGCCGAGGGCACAGTTGAGGTCGGGCAGGCGGTAGTTGTAGCCGAGTTCCTGCATTTCCATGTACCAGCCGCCGTCGGGCTCGCGCATCAGGTGGGCCGGGTCGCGGGTGATGCCGTGGGTGCGCAGGCGTAGCAAGTGGTGGTACAGCCGTTCGTCGTTGGTGGTTATCATGCCGCCCTCGCCGGTGGCAATGTGCTTCACGGGGTGGAAGCTGAAAATGGCCAAATCGGCAAACTGGCCGTTGCCGCAGCGCTGCTCCCGGCCCTGCGAATCAATAAAAAAGCCGCCGGGGGAGTGGCACGAATCTTCAATAATCCAAAGGCCAAACTCGTCGGCCAGCCGGCGGGCTTCCTCCAGATTCACGGCCAGCCCGGCAAAATCGACCGGAATCAACCCCGTGAAATAACCCGTAGGATACGCCGCCAGCAGCTGGCGCACCAGGCCCAAATCAATCAAGCCGGTTGCCGGGTCGATGTCGGCAAAATGCACTTCGCCACCGCAGTAGCGCACGCAGTTGGCCGAAGCCGCGAAGGTGAGCGGCGTGGTGATAACGCGCTGGCCCGGTTGCACGCCCAGCGCCAGCGTGCAGAGGTGCAGGGCGGCAGTGCCGTTGCTCACGGCCACGGCGTAGCGTGCTCCCACGTAGGCGGCAAACTGCTTTTCAAACTCGGCCACGGTGGGGCCTTGGGTCAGAAAATCGGCGTGCAGGCTGGCCGTAACGGCGGCCACATCGGCCTCGGTAATGTTCTGGCGGCCGTAGGGCAGGGGGCGGGTGGGGTGGAAGGAGGGTTCGGGCATCGGGTCTTCAGGTTGGTTACGCCACAAAATCGGCATCGACATGCAGCCGGATTTCTTTCCGAATCTGCTCGATATCAAGCCATTCGTCGTTGTTGGCCGAGTCGTAGTAGAAGCCCGGAGCCACGCGCTTAGCGTTGAAATGCTGCTCAAATTTTTCGACGTTCCAGATGGGCATCGAGGGCAGGATGACGTAGTAACGGTCGAGCTCGACGGTGCTCAGGGCATCGGTTTCGGTAATCATGGCCTCGTGCAGCTTTTCGCCGGGGCGGATGCCCACAATTTTCTGCTCGCACTCGGGGCCGATGGCGCGGGCCACTTCCGTGATTTTATAGGAAGGGATTTTCGGCACGAAAATCTCGCCGCCCCAGGCGTGCTCCAGCGCGTAGAGCACGAGGTCCACGCCTTCTTCGAGCGAGATGTTGAACCGCGTCATGTCGGGGTGGGTGATGGGCAGCACGCCGGTGTGGCGCTGCTGCAAAAAGAACGGCACTACCGAGCCCCGCGAGCCGATTACGTTGCCGTAGCGCACCACCGAGAAGCGTAAGTCGCGGCTACCCTTCATGTTGTTGGCCGCTACGAAGAGCTTATCCGAGCACAGCTTGGTGGCTCCGTAGAGGTTGATGGGCGCGGCCGCCTTGTCGGTGCTCAGGGCCACAACTTCCTTCACGCCGCTATCGAGGGCAGCATTAATGACGTTTTCGGCCCCAAAAATATTGGTTTTGATGCACTCCATCGGGTTGTACTCGGCGGCGGGCACCTGCTTGAGGGCAGCGGCATGGATGATGATGTCGATGCCCTCGCAGGCCCGCAGCAGGCGCTTGGCATCCCGCACGTCGCCCAGGAAGTAGCGGATGGCCGGGTGCTTGGCCAGGCTGAATTCCTGGCTCATCTCATACTGTTTCAGCTCATCGCGCGAAAAAACGACGAGGCGCTTCACCTGCGGAAACTTTTCGAAAACGGTGCGGACGA
>JAYULN010000051.1:0-2706 GCA_043763525.1 Hymenobacter sp. | reverse complement strand
TCGGCGATGAGCTGCTCCAGCCACAGGCCCAGGTCGGCCAGCGACTCGGGCACGACCAGCGTGAGCTTGTCGCGGCCCAGCCCGGCCAGCACGCCCAGGGCCGCGCCCAGCGCCAGACCGGGGTTGTGGGTCACGGGACCATACGCGCCGCAGGCCCGCATCATGCGGATGGCGCGCTCCAGCAGCTCGCCAATGGGCAGGCCGTAGAGGGCGGCCGGCACCAGGCCGAAGTAGGAGAGGGCCGAAAACCGGCCGCCTACTTCGCTGAAATTCAGGAAAATGCGGCGGTAGCCCTGGGCCGTGGCCGAGGTCACGAACTGGGAGCCGGGGTCGGTGATGGCCACGAAGTTTTCGCCGGCCTTGTCGCCCTTCAGCTCCTTCAGCTTGGCGTAGAAGTAGTCGCCAAAAGCCAGCGGCTCGGCCGTGGTGCCCGATTTGCTGGCCACGATGAACAGCGTTTCGGCCAGCGGCACGGCGGTCTCAACCGCACGCACGGTGCCGGGGTCGGTGGTGTCGAGCACCGACATCGGCAAGCCGGTTGCGCCCTGCTCGAAGGCGGCTTTGAACACAATGGGGGCCATGGTGCTGCCGCCCATGCCCATCACCACCACGTGCCGGAAGCCGGCGGCCTTCACCTCCTGTACGAATTGCTCGATTTCCGCCACGGCCGGCACCATGGTTTCGGCCACGCGCAGCCAGCCCATAAAGCTGCGGATGCTCTGCTGCCCGGCCTCATCCGACACCCACAGCTCGGCCTTTTTCTGCCAGAAGCCTTCGGTGAAGTGCTTGTCGTTCAGCTCCTGAATTTTGGTGTCGAGGGCCGCCTGGTAGCCGCCCAGGTGCATGGTGGCCGGGGCCACGGCCTCAGCCAGGGCCTGCTGAATCGTGTGTTCCAATGATTCCATGAGTTTGCCAAAAGGTTCGTTGAATTTCTTTGCGCCGTCCACTTCGAGGTGGTTGGTCAGCTCTTCCAGGTTCAGGTCCAGTTCGGGCAGGCGGCGCAGCACTTCCTGCGCTTGGCTCACGCCTTCTTCGAGGCGGGCGGCGGGCTGGCCGCGCTCGCTGAAAATGTCCAGCGTTTCCACCGGCACGGTGTTTACCGTGTTCGGGCCGATGAGGTTTTCGACGTACTTGAGGTCGTCGTATTTCGGGTTTTTGTTGCCGGTGCTGGCCCACAGCAGGCGCTGGGTTTCGGCACCCCGTGCCTTGAGTGCCGCCCAGCGCGGGCCGGCAAAAATGCCCTTGTAGAGCTGATACGCCTGCTTGGCGCTGGCCAGGGCCACTTCGCCCACCATCAACTCAGCCAACGCGCCCCGCTCGCCACCTTCGGCCGCGATTTTCTCCAGCAGCGGGTCAATCAGCACATCAATGCGGCTCAGGAAGAAGCTGGCCACCGAGTCGATGCGCGCCAGGGGTCGGCCGGCTTGGGCCCGGTCTTCGAGGCCGGCGAGGTAGGCTTCGGCCACCAGTTGGTAGCGTTCCAGGCCAAAAATCAGGGTCACGTTCACGTTCACGCCCTCGGCAATGAGGCGGCGAATGGCGGGCAGGCCTTCGCGCGTGGCCGGCACTTTTATCATCACGTTGGGCCGGTTCACGGTGTGCCAGAAGCGCAGGCCTTCCTCGATGGTGCTTTCGGTGTCGTGTACCAGGGCCGGCGATACTTCGAGGCTCACGTACCCGTCGCTGCTGTTGTGGGCGCTGTCGTAGAGCGGCCGGAACAGGTCGCAGGCCTGCTGCACGTCGGCCACGGCCAGGGCGGTGTAAATGTCGTCGGCCGTTTTGCCCTGCAAGGCCAGCGCCCGGATGGCCGCGTCGTAGTCGTCGCTGTTGGCAATGGCCTTCTCAAAAATGGCCGGGTTCGAGGTCACGCCGCGCAACGCCTCATTGGCAATTCGGCGCTGCAATTCGCCGTTAATCAGAATTTTGCGACGAATAAAGTCGAGCCAGATGCTTTGGTCGAACTGGCGGATGGCAACGAGAGGGGTCATAGCAAGGCGGTTGGTAACGGGCGGCAAAGGTCCGGCAAGAATGACGTTTTTTTCAACCACCCGCCCAGAATCCGCGGAAAATCAGAACGGGGCTACTTTTGCCCCATGTCTGCTACGCCCAACCTGCCCACCATCGTCTTCCTCCACGGTTTTGCCGAAAGCCGCGAGGTGTGGACCGATTTCACCCGCGCCTTCCCCGACGGCTACCGGCTGCTGGCCCCCAACCTGCCCGGTCACGGCACCAACCTGGCCCCCGTGCCCGATTTTTCGATGGGGGCCCAGGCCCGCGCCGTTATCGACTACCTCAACCAGAAAGGCTGCCCCGAGCCCGTGCTGCTGGTTTGCCACAGCATGGGCGGCTACGTGGCCCTGGCCCTGGCCGAGCGCTGGCCCCAGCGCGTGGCCGGCCTGGCGCTCATCAACTCCTCGGCCCTGGCCGATACCGACGAGAAGCGCCAAAACCGCGAGAAAAACATCGGCTTCGTGGAAAAATACGGCGTGGCCAAGTTCATGGAATCCTTCGTGCGCCCCCTCTTCGCGCCGCCCAACCGCGACAAGCTCACCGAAGCCCGCGGCCTGCTCGAAGAAATCGGCAAAGCCACGCCGGCCAGCACCATCATCGGGGCCCTGCGCGGCATGGCCGCCCGCCCCGAGCGCACCAAAATATTGGCCACCGCCCCCTTCCCCGTACTGATGGTGGCCGGCAAGCACGACGTGG
>JAYULN010000050.1:0-2709 GCA_043763525.1 Hymenobacter sp. | reverse complement strand
TTTGATGTGAAGCTGGGCAACTTCACGGGCGGCTCGGTGAACGCGGTAACCCGCAGCGGCACCAACGAATACTCGGGCTCAGTGTATGGCTACGGCCGTAACCAGGGCGTAACGGGCCGTAGCGTGGACGGGGCCGACAGCAAAATCGGCTCGGTGTATAAGGACTACCAGACGGGTTTCCGACTGGGCGGGCCGATTGTGAAAAACAAGCTGTTTTTCTTCACCAACGCCGAGATGGCCCGCCGCACCGAGCCGCAGTTTTACGGGGCCGGCCAGCCGGGCTCGCCCGTATCGCTCGATTTGGCCCAGACCATTGCCAGCAAATTGCAGCGCACCTACGGCTACGACGTGGGCGCATACGGCGACTACAGCATCAAGGCCAACAGCGACAAGGTGTTTGGCCGTCTCGACTGGAACCTGAACGACAAGACCAGCATCGTGCTGCGCCACAACTACATCAACTCGGTGGCCACCAACCTGGAACGCTCGCAGAGCCTGTTCAAATTCGGCAGCCAGGATTTTAACCAGAACAACGTGCAGAACTCGACGGTGCTGGAGGTGAAGAGTAACTTCAGCAACAGCTTCTCGAACAGCCTGGTGCTGGGCTACACCAACATTCACGACTTCCGCACCCTGCTGAACGGGCCGGCCTCGGTGTTTCCGCAGGTGCAGATAAACGGCGTGGGCAGCGGCGCGGGCTTCACGGGCAGCAACCAGATTCTGCTGGGTTCGGACCGCGAGGCCAGCATCTTCAACACCCGCCAGAAGACGTTTGAAATCACCGACAACATTACCTATTACAAGGGCCGGCACGCCCTCACGCTGGGCACGCACAACGAGCTGTACAACATCGACTACGGCTTCATCAACTCCTGGAACGGCCGGATTGAGTACAATAACGTAACCGAATTCCTGAACGACCAGCCGAACCGGATTCGCGGCTCGGTGCGCAACGCCAACAACGGCGGCAACAACTCTTACGACTACAACTACAACAACCCCTCGGCGTCGTTCCGCATCAACCTGTACAGCGCTTATTTGCAGGACGACTTCCAGGTAACCGAGCGTCTGAAGGTAACCCCCGGTATTCGCTTCGACGTGGCCGACGTGCCCACCAAGCCGCAGCTGAACGGGCAGGTGAGCACGACGACCTCGCCGCTGACGGGCACGACTTACGACCACACCAGCTTCGCCGATTTCAACAACAAGTACCTGGGCCAGGTGCAGTTTTCGCCGCGCCTGGGCTTCAACTACGATGTGAAGGGCGACCAGACCATTGTGGTGCGCGGTGGTTCGGGCGTGTTCACGGGCCGGGTGCCGTTTGCCTGGCTGGGCTACGCTTTCTACAACAACGGCGTGAATTTCAACGGCGTAGACTACACCAACAACATTCCGGCCGCTACCCCCACCAATCCCACGCCCACGCGCCCCGTGGTGCTCCTGAACCAGGACCCGACCCAGATTTATACCCAGCTGCCCGCCTCGGCCCAGACCAAGACGGAAATCAACCTGATTGACAACAACTTCAAGATGCCCCAGGTGTGGCGCTCGTCGCTGGCCTTCGATTTCAAGCTGCCCTACGGCATCCGCACTTCGGTGGAAGGGCTCTATACGAAGGTGTTGCAGGACGTGAAGTTTGAGCAAATTAACCTGAAAGACAACGTGGCATACGCCGCCAGCGGCCCCACGGCCACGCCCATTTACCAGGGCTCGGGCGATGCCCAGCGCATCAACCCCAACTTCTCGAACTTCTTCCTGCTCACCAACACCCAGGAGGGCTACCGCTACCAGCTGACGGGCTCGCTGGGCAAAACATTCGGGCAGCTGCTCGACGTGTCGGCCGCCTACACCTTCGGCCAGAGCAAGGACATCAGCAACGGCATCCGGAACTCGTTCCAGAGCAACTGGGAGCTGAACCCGGCCCTGAACGTGAACAACCCGGCCCTGGCCTACTCGAACTTCGACATGCGCCACCGCGTGGTGGCTTCGATTAACCTGCACAAGTCGTTCGCCCAGCGCTTCACCGGCTACTTCACCTCGGTGCTGACGTACCAGGCCGGCTCGCCGTTCACGTTCGTGTACAACAACAACCGCTTCGGCAACGGCCAGCAGAACGTGCAGCTGGCCTACGTGCCGCGCGATGCCAACGACATCAACCTGGTCGACATCAAGACCAACGGCGTGGTAACGGCCAGCGCCGACCAGCAGCGCCAGCAGCTCAACGACTACATCAACAACGACTCGTACCTGAGCGGCCGCCGGGGCCAGTACACCGAGCGCAACGCCGCCCGCACCCCCTGGAACAACCAGGCCGACGTGCGCTTCATGCTCGAAGCCAAGCTCGGCAACCTCACCCCCAACGAGGCGGGCGTGGTGATGGGCCCGAAGCACACGCTGCAAGTGTCATTCGACATCATCAACTTCGGCAACCTGCTCAACAACAGCTGGGGCCGCCAGTACTTCGTTCCGAACACCTTCAACTCGACCTCGGGCTTCGGCCTGACGCAGGGCTCGACCTACCTCGATGCCAGCGGCACGAGCGGGGCCTTCAACCCGGCCACCTTCAACCGGCCCACCTTCACCTACACGCCTACCACGAGCAAGCCCTATTCGGTCGACCAGCTGGCCTCGCGCTGGCAGGGGCAGCTGGGCCTGCGCTACTCGTTCTAACGGGTAATGATTAACGGTTAGTGGTTGATTAATCCAAGT
>JAYULN010000049.1:0-6651 GCA_043763525.1 Hymenobacter sp. | reverse complement strand
AGTTTCACCAGCTCCAGCGACTTGCTGGCGTGAGGTCTTTGCCGGTGTTGTAGTAACTGATGTTACGCAGTACCTTGGCTCAAGCGACGCTGGGGGGGTAGCGCGAACTTTGTCGTTCGTATTCCCGTGCCGTTCGGGCGGCTTTACTGGCGCGAGGACGCGAACTGCAGAGTTCGCGCTACAACCTACCGCGTAACAGCAGGTAGTAATACTGCGCCGCCGTAACGCAGGGCTTCTTTTCACCCTTCATGGCCTGCTCAATCTGGCCCATCACAATGCGGTCGGGGTCGGCAGTGATGGGCAGGGCCGCCTGGGTACGGTCCCAGCTGATGACGAGGTCGGCGGAGGCGGGCCGGAGGTTTTCCACGGTCAGCGACATGGTTTCGACGGGGGCGGCCAGCCGGGTGGGCTTGGCTTTCACGCGCAGCACGTCGAGGGCCGGCTTGTAGTCGTAGGTGCCCCACTGCGCGGTGTCGCGGTTCAGGATGATGGTCCACTCCTTGGCATCGGGGAATACGGCCACGGCTACGTGCGGCTGGAAGTAGCGCCCGCCACTAGTCCCTGGCGAGCCAACGGCTTTTTCACCTTCGGCTCCGAATCGTATGGGCGCGTGGCGCTCCAGGTAGCCTACCGCCTGCCGTTGCCCGCGGCCCCGGCGGCCCGGTAGCGCCACGGCCCCACCGGGTAGTTTAGGCGGCGCGGGCAGCCGATGTTCCCGGTTCAATTTGGCCTGAGCCAAACAAGCCGCTCGCGGGCCCGTTACTACTACGCGAGGCTGCCGCTGGTGGTGCCTGGCAGTTTTGGCGGTTGTATGAAAATCCTCCTTACCGGGGCCACGGGCTACATTGGCCAACGCCTGTTGCCGCTACTGGCCGAGGCCGGCCACGACGTAGTGTGCCTCGTGCGCGACCCGCGCCGCTTTGCCCTGCCCGATACGCTGCCCGAAGCGCTGCACGCCCGCGTGAGCGTGGTGAAAGCCGACCTGCTACGCCCCCGCACCCTGGCCGCCGCGCCCATCGATATCGATGCCGCCTACTACCTCGTACATTCGATGAGCGGTGGCAACGCCGATTTTTTCGAGCAGGAGCAGCAGTCGGCCCATAACTTCACCCAGTACCTGAACACGACCCCCGCCCGGCAGGTCATCTACCTTTCGGGCATTGCCAACGATGCCGGCCTGAGCGTGCATTTGCGCTCGCGCCACGCCGTGGAAGCCGTGCTGAGCCAAGCCACGCGGGCCCGGCTCACGGTGCTGCGGGCCAGCATCATCATCGGGTCGGGGTCTGCCTCGTTCGAGATTATTCGCGATTTGGTGGAGAAGCTGCCGGTGATGGTGACCCCGCGCTGGCTGAACTCGCGCTGCCAGCCCATCGGCATCCGCGACATCATGTTCTACCTGACGGCGGTGCTGGATAATCCAGCCTGTTTCGGACGGGCTTTTGATGTGGGCGGACCCGATGTGCTCACGTACCGCGAGATGCTGCTCGGGCTGGCCGCCGAGCGCGGCTACAAGCGCTGGATTGTGACGGTGCCCGTGCTCACGCCCCGGCTCTCGTCGTGGTGGCTGTACCTGGTCACGAGCACCACGTTTTCATTGGCCCAAAGCCTGGTCGAAAGCCTGGTCGAAAGCCTGAAGAACGACACCGTGTGCGACCCCACCAACAGCATTTCTGCCGTGGTGCCGCACGAGTGCATGAGCTACCGCGCCGCCCTGGCCCTGGCCTTTACCCGCATTGAGCAAAACGAAGTGGTGAGCAGCTGGAGCGACGCCCTGAGCAGCGGCACCATGCGCCAGAACTACATGGATGCCATCCAGATTCCCAAAAACGGCATGTTCTTCGACCGCCAACTCCTGACCTTCCAGCGGCCGGTGGCCGAGGTGCTGGACAATATCTGGCGCATTGGCGGCGACCGGGGCTGGTACAAAACCGACTGGCTCTGGCGCATTCGCGGCCTCCTGGACAAGGCCGTGGGCGGTGTGGGCCTGCGCCGGGGCCGCCGCTCGCCCAACCGCCTCCGCGCCGGCGACCCGCTCGATTTCTGGCGCGTGCTGGTGGCCGACAAGGCCGGCCGCCGTCTGCTGCTCTATGCAGAAATGAAGCTGCCCGGCGAGGCTTGGCTGCAGTTCCGCATCGTAGACCAAGAGGGCGGCGGCCACGCCATTGAGCAGCTGGCTGCCTACCGCCCGCGCGGCCTGGCCGGGCGGCTATACTGGTATTCGGTGCTGCCCTTCCACGGCATCATCTTCAAAGGCATGGTGAAGAACCTGGTGGCGTACGGGGAGTAGCACCACCGCTCCTACAGCGACTTCAGAAACGCCAGCAGCTTGGTACGGTCGCTGGTCGACATTTGCTGCACCGCCTGCGCCGAGGCCGCTCCTTCGCCGCCGTGCCACATAATGGCCTCCGTGAGGGAGCGGGCGCGGCCGTCGTGCAGGAAGGTGCTGTGGCCGTTCACCACCTCGCTCAGGCCGATGCCCCAGAGCGGCGGCGTGCGCCACTCCTGGCCCGTGGCCCGGAAATCGGGGCGGTTGTCGGCCAGGCCCGCCCCCATGTCGTGCAGCAGCAGGTCGGTGTAGGGATAGATGGTTTGGCCGCCCATTTCGCTGGGCAGCCCGGCAATCGGGCTGGTCGCCAGGCGCGGGACGTGGCAGCTCGCGCACTTCGCACTGATGAACAGCGCTTTCCCGGCCTTCACTTGGTCATTGGCAACGTCGCGTCGAGCGGGCACGCCCAGCGTTTGCACGTAGAACGTGGTTTTGGTTAGGTCCGCATCGGGCAAATCGGTGGCCGGGGTGGTACCGGGGGGCACGTTGCCCGCCTGGGTTTGGCCGGCGGCCGGCTCCAGCGGGAAAAGGCTGGTGGTGATGCCCATGTCGCCGTTGTAGGCTGCCGCGCTTTGCTGGCGCAGGTTGGGCTGGTTGGCCTTCCAGCCGAAGCGCCCGAGCCGGGTGGCCTGGGCGGCCACGTCCCACACGTAGTTGGGGCGGCCCGAAATGCCGTCGCCGTTGGCATCATTTTCATCCGCCAGGGCCAGAATATCGGCTTCCGCTACCGATTCCAGCAACCCCAGCCCGAACACGGGCGGTGCCACGCGAGCCGAAATCAGCAGGCCGGATGGCAGGGGCATATACGGGGCCATGATGTTGTATGTGGGCTGGCGCAACGATACCGCCGTGCCATCCACCAACGTCCTGAGCTGCTCGATGTAGCTGATGCTCAGCTGCCCTTCGGGGTCGGTACCCACGATGGCGCGGTTTTGCAGCTGGTCGCCGAAGCCCGGCGCGGGCAGCGGGCCACCGTGGGCATCCTGGCCGGGCAGGCTGAGGCGAAACAGCATCTGCACCGGGTCGGTGGCGTTGAGCGGGGCGGTGCCCCGGCCGTCGCGCACGTGGCAGGCCGTGCAGTTGGCATTGATGAACAGCGGCCCGAGCCCGCCGCCCACCGGCGCGAGGCCGGTCACGAAGCGCTGCTCAAAGTTGGCATCGCCGGCAATGTGCTGTTGCAGCGAAGCCCCTTTCAAATTGGGCGCGGGCAGCGAGTAGGCATTGCTGCCCGCGCTCTGCACCGTGGCCGCGCCGCCGGCGTTGGGGTCATCGGCGGCACTGGTTTGCAGCAGTTCCCCCTCCCTTTTGGAACAAGCACTGAGAGCTACTGCGGCCGAAAACGTCAGTAACCAGGAAGCCAACCGCACGCACAAAACATTCATAAACAGTCGGATTTAAAAACAGCGCTACAAGGCATCCACCAGCGGCTGCATGTCGGTTTGCAGGGTGTTGAGCACGGTACGGACCTTGGCCTGCGCGGCCCGTACGGCGGCGGGATTCTGGAAAATGGCTTCATCGAACCGGCCGGGCAGGCCGCTGATGCCCGCCTGCGCCGCCGCCAGCTCCTGCCGGAAGCGCGTATCCAGCGCGGGGTTGAATTTCACCACCAAATCGCTGAAACCAACCCCGCTGCTGCTGCCGAAGCGCCCGGTATAGATAGCCTCGATGCCGGCCAGGTTCTGCAACAGCTCCGCCTTGGAATTCTGGCTGTATTTGGCTTCCTCGAAGTCCGTATTCTGCTGGGCCAGTGGTTGCTCTATCTTGCTGTTGGGCACTTCATCGGCCGGGCCAATCATGCCATCCAGCAACTCCTGCACAGCTTGCTTTTGCTTCGGATACACGCTGCTCGCCGGGCCGGCCTTGCCGAGCGCCGTGGCAAAACCGCCGCCAGTAGGCAGCCACGCGTTGAGCAGCTGCGCGGTGGCCGTTTTCAGGTTCTGGGCCGAGGAGGTCAGGAACGTGTATTCGCGGGGCGTAAAGCTGGCCAGCCCTTTGTTTGCATCAGCCCCAAAAAGCAGAAATTCAATGGGATGAAAGCCTTGCAGGCCGCCGTCGCGGGTGCGCAGGCTGGCGGGCGAAAGCGGGTCGGCGCTGGCCAGCAGGGCCGCCAGGTCGACGCGGTTCAGCGGCCAGGTGTCGATAACGCCGTCCAGGCCCTGGGTGCTGACGGGGCCAAAGGCGAAGGCTTCCGCGATTTCCCAGGGGGCGCGGGCGTCGCGGTAGGCCTGGCGGGCGGTGGCCAGCCGGGCGGCCGTGGGGGCGGCGGCCAGCGCTGCGACGGCCGTTTGCAGGGCGGCGGCCTTGGCATCGAGGTCGCGGTAGGTGCCCAGAATCACGTTATTGGCTTCGTTTTCGAGCAGGCTGGTGGCGCTGTAGCCAGGCGAGCCGGTAGTGCTGTTCTGCGGGTCGATTTCTTCTTTCTGGCAGCCGGCCAGCAGCAGCGTGGCGGCGAGGGCGATAACGGGTAGCTTCATAGGAGTTTAGAATTTGGCGGCGAGCGTGACGTACACCGAGCGGCCGATGCTGGGAATGATGCCCGGCCCGGGATACTCGTCGGTCCGGCGCGTGAAATACCTGGCATCCGTCAGGTTGTTGATGCCGGCTTTCAGGTCCATGCCGCGGGGGAAATGGTAGGTGCCCGACACGTCCCAGACCGCGTAGGCGGGCACCAGGCCTTGCAGCGGGTTGTCGTTGTTGGGCGTGGCAATATTGTTGGCTTCGCCGAACGACGCGCCGGTGTAGCTGTACTGGCCGGTTACGCTGAACGACCCGTAGCCGTAGGTCAGCCCCACACGCTCAATGATTTTGGGCGCGTATTCCACTCGCTTGTTCCTGAACTCGCCGCTCACGTAGCGGGCATCAACGTAGGCCAGGGAGTTGAACACGCTGAGGCGATGGCGGCCAGCGGTTTGAGCAATTTTCAGGGGGCTGATTTCCACGTAGGTTTCGGCCCCTTTGTGCTCCGAATCGGCCACGTTGGTGCGCAGCGAGTAGGGGTTGCCGGTGATGGGGTCAGCGAGGGCCACGGTGCCGATGCGGCGGTTATACTTCAGGAAAAAGCCGCCCACGTCGAAGTTCAGCCACTCGCCAATCGCGCCCCGGTAGCCCAGGTCGGCGTTGTAGCCGTTGCTGTCTTTCAGGTTAGGGTCGATTTTGGAAGTGATGCCGAAGGGCTGCAAGGCCGAGTAATCGACTGGCCGGTACGCCTGCGAAATGTTGCCGTAGAACGCCGTGCCCGCCGTGGCCTGGAACTGCGCCCCCACCCCCAACAACAGGAATGAGCGGTTCCGCGACTCCTTGGTGGTCTGCGTGAAGCCGCCGTCCTGCACTTTGTAGCCTTCGGCTTTGGAGTTGAGGAATTCGTAGCGCACGCCCGGTGTCACCGACAGCTTATCGGTGAGCCGGATAACCGTCTCGGCAAAGGGCGCGAAATTCTGGGTCCGGAACTCGAAATCGTATTCGTAGCCGCCGCCGTACAGGTTCAGGTCGAAGTCGGAAGCCGTGGAGCCGGGGCCACCGCCCTGCCGGTGCATAAAGCCCGTGAAGTAGCGTACGCCCACGGCCAGCGTGTTATCGAGGCCCAGCAGCCGGTAGTCGTGGCGCAGGCGCAGCTCGTTGGTGAGGCTGCGGAACCGCTCGTTTTCCACCTCGCGGGGCACAAACTGGCCGGTGGCCCGGTCGATGGTATCGGGGGCCGCCGCGCCGCCGTCTTCGTTGCGCCACACCAGGGCGCGGCGGCTGAGGTTGCCGGCCGTTTTCAGGGTGAGCAAGGTGCGGTCCGACAAGCGGTAGTCGGCCGTGAAGGTCAGCACGTTCCAGGGGCTTTGCAGCCAGTTGCGGGTCCGCGTGCTCTGGCGGGCGTTTTGGTTAAAGAGCGAATCGGTCAAGCCCCCCGGCATCTGAATCTGGTTGCGCAGCAGCGAGTATTCGAGGCCCAGTTTTAGTTTATCAGTAGCCTGGTAGCTCAGGCCGGCGTAGGCCGTGGCCTGGCTCAGGCTGGAGTTGGGCCGCCAGCCTTCCTGCCGCCGGTACTGGCCGTAGGCGTAGTAGTTGAGCTTGCCCACCTGACCGCCCACGCTCGTGAACGAGTTGAATAGCCCGAACGAGCCGCCGGTCTGGCGCAGGTTCAGCTCAAAGGGCTTGTCTTCGGGGCCGCGCCGCATCACGTAGTTCACCGTGCCACCAAACTGCGGGCCGAATTGCAGCGAGGCCGCGCCGCGCGTTACTTCCACGCGCTCCACGGCTTCCATGGCGGGCAGGTAGTAGGTTTCGGGGTAGCCGTAGAGGTCGGCCGTGATGTTGGAGCCGTTCTGGCGCACGTTCAT
>JAYULN010000048.1:0-2712 GCA_043763525.1 Hymenobacter sp. | reverse complement strand
CGGCTGGCGCTCGGTGAGCGCGGCCAGCGCCACCTCGGCTTTAAACTCGGCCGTGTAGCGACGGCGGGTGCGTTTTGGGGTCATAATCGAGTAAGCTAGCCCGCTTTCACTATCCAGTTTTTGGGGAGTACTACCCCCCCCCCTCCCTTTCCCTGTTATGAAACAAAATTTTTACCGACTGGTCTTTGCACCAGTATCTACTTTGGCTATTGCTATGACTGGCTGTAGCAAAGAAAAAACAGACGGGTCAATTCCTTCCCCTGTCACTCCGTATCTCCGCTTTGCGGATGCTACGGCCTTGAAAAGCGCCATTGACGAAATTAATATAAAGTACTCCTAGCAACAAGGCAGCTGCCATCGCGGGTGTGATTCGCGACCACAGTGGGGGAGATGGGGGTAGTGGCTTCCGTTCACTGCTCGTTCATCCTGAAAAAAATAATGTTCCTGTCCTGTCTGCTAAAGGCATTGCAGCTCGCAAATCAAAAAGCAGGAATGCGCAGTCCTCGGCAACCGGAGTTTCTGTGGACAGAGAAGCGTTAGCAGCGGACGAGGTTATTACGGACCAGTTGGTTCCGGACCCGAACTTCGCGGCGGTGCTTAATGACAACTTGGAATTACAGGTAGGCGACCAGCTGATTAAAGTGACACCTGAGGGAACGTATGTTACCGCAGCCTCGAACAGAGCGGCACTTGAGCTAATGGCCAACGACAATTCCCTGGATTCGCCCGATTATACCCCCGGTACATTCGTTGGTGATGGAACGTATGCGATGGGCAAAGAGATAATGCGTTACGATACTTATGAGGAGGACCCGAATGCGCCGAGTCTCAAACTTTTGCCCGAGGATGGTGGAAATGGCGGCGGCGGCGGCGGCGGCGGCGGTACCTCTCCTCCTTCCGCGCCTTGTGCGATTAAACAACCCTCCACGCCGGCATTTCCGGGCGCTTTGCCGGCCGGTGCGTACTGCGCCTTCCCTTCCTACTTGTATGGCGCTAAAACCATCGTAGGAGGCGCATTGCAAAGCCTTTTCGGGGTGAATTCATCTCGGGAGAATAATGTTGATAGCGACCATCGCATCAAAGTGAAGCTATACAGCTTCAATTATAAAGTCTACGCTAGCATCGGCTTGAAGGCCAAGTTTCAGGAAAAAGGAATGTTTGGCATTTGGGGCAAGACCGATTGCCCTAAAATTGTGCTGGGCTGGGATGCGGTCGTTTTCGAAGCCAAGCAAGCCTACAGCGCTCCTGGCCCCATACTTCCTACTTACAACTCAGCCGGCGTGCAGAAAATATTTGTTAAGGCGAACGAATGTTACCAGTTTATTAATTTTGACGTACCCGCTGAGATGGTGAGTGAACTGAGCTCGGTGTTGGTTGGGCGGTACGGCTTAACGCAGCCTGCTTCGGCCCTCGAAAATGATATGCAAAACTTGGCCGCCTCGCAACTGGCCTCGCTAACGGACAAACTGTGGAACTATGTGACTACCAACTACGCACCCAACCAGTTTGCCTTGAGTTCCGCGATTACCAAGGGCTTTCGCATGATTTTTCCCGACAAGGTAACCATTGCTTTGAGCCGCTGGGAACAGGTTAACGTGAACACCGGAGAGGTCGATTTGGTGTTTGACTGGAATACTTGCCAGTTAACGTATAGCAACACGATTGGTGGTAACTTAAACTTTGGCACCAACGTCCTTGCACCCACCTATTCGAATAAGGCCCAGTCTTACGAGGTAAAAAAGGCATCAGTGTACGGTGCTGCGCAATACAATGGTGCCTGGAAAGGAATTCGTATTCTCCAGGATTAGTTGGTAGGCTGTTCAGGGGCACTATTATAACGGTGACTTCGTTACTTCGCACCCTGGACAGCTAACCATGCGAGTCACCGATTTTTTGTCTACTTAATTTTAAGCAGTGTTATCCGTAATGATTCGTCAGTCATCGCGGGTAACACTGCTGCTTTTTTGGATAGCTCATGCTTAAACAATGCTTTTGCCAGACACTCTTTTTCTTAACAGCAGCAGTAGGGCTTCTTTTGGGCCACCCATCAACTGCGCAGACAGTCGTTTCCACTGAACCCGTAAACCCAACTGTCGAAAAAGTATTGACGACAGCCTCGGTTAATTACCTGGGATTCGCGCTACAACAAGAGCGGGCAGCTGGTGAGACTTTAACCATAATGTATGGATTGGGTGTGCATGATTCCTTTTACAGCACCCAGTCTCCCCCGTTGTTTGGGAGTCGGTTCATCAACCAGTTAGACAAGTATTTTGGTCGTAATTATAGTACCCAACGGTTGGTACCGTATGCGTTTGCAGAAGCACGCATTTACACGACACTAGGGAAGCGTGCTATACGGGGGCGGAATATCCGGGCCAACTGTGCGAACTATTTCGCCTTGGTTGGAGAAGTGCCGTTTGCTTCCGGTGATTTGATTAACGTACTCAACTTGGAGCTGGCGTACCCGGTTGGGATAAAGTATGGCACAAGATTGCCAATCGGTTCAAGACTGTACGTGGAGGGGAGCATTGGGGCCTTCTTGAAAATCAGTACGGCACAGCAAACGCTAACGCCAAGAATTGACCTGGCATTCGGGCTGCACTATTGAGGAATTTAAGTAGTCGAACACAAGTATTCGGTAGTCAGACCCAATGTTAAATCTTGATTGACAGCAGGTTGATATCCGACTACTGACTACTTAATACTGGCTAC
>JAYULN010000047.1:0-6690 GCA_043763525.1 Hymenobacter sp. | reverse complement strand
TAGCCAGTATTAAGTAGTCAGTAGTCAGACATCAAAGTGCTGTCAATCAAGATTTAACATTGGGTCTTACTACCGAATACTTATGTCCGACTACTTAGCAACAGAAAGGCACCGTTACCAGGTTGAGCGCTCAATAGTCTTGCGCACGCACCGCGCAAATGCTTGATATTGTCCCGCTCCTGCCCCCTGCCATCCGGCGGCGTAGTCATAAAGTTCAGGTATTTCCACACTACTGCCTCATTGTATACCCGGCCTTCTTTGGTGTCGGTTGGCAGGTATTCCGTCCGGGCGTACTTCGAGTTGAAATACAGGTCAAAATAATTGCTCAGATTCTCCTTTGGATTCATACCCATCAGACAGGCATCGCGCATTGCCGCAATGCCCCGTCGCCGCTTTTCCTTTATCTCCCGCTCGTTGAAGTCAAGTAAAGCCCCTACATACTTTTCAAGCAGCGAAGAACCCTTCTCGCGCCCCGCCACGGCCGCTGCCTGGTCCCGTGCATTGTCGGGCGTTGTATATCGAGCTAGGTAATCCTGATAAGTGGCTTGCAAATCTAACCCTTGTGGTGGGGCCAGAACCACCCGTACCGACGAAGCCGAATAATCAATGGTGTAATCGGCAATCACGCCCAGCAGGCACAGTCGATGAATCGCACGAAAGGTGTCTTGCTCCAGCCGTACACCTGCAAACTTCTTCTTCAGCACCCTGCCCAACTCTTCAGGCAAATCCAGCCCGGTGTCTTTCCAAAACTTTTCGCCTACCGTGCCTGCAAAAGCTCGGCCGTCCGCTGCTCCCTGACAGCACCCCAGCAACCACTTCTCCGACAATTCAACGCCTGCTAGTGTCGCCGCCTCGCTCATCTCGCGTAGCGTTCCATTCCTGAACCCGATTTCAAACCCCTCATTTGGAGCGCCCGCCTGGATGGCTTTCCATCGGAGCAGAATTCCGTCGATGCTTCCAGGAGCCACGCCACCTCCTAGCGCGTTGCCTAGCAATGCAGCACTTAGGCGCGCTTCAGTTGGCAGTTGAAGCAAGTAGTTCATGGCGAAGCTTACGACTTCGCGCAACACTGATGGCGGCCCGGCTGGCTTTTCATCCTCCTCATACCCCTCTAGATTTGGCAGCTTTGAAAGAGTAATTCTGCCGTAGCTCAAGCCGTCGCTCCCATTCAAATACAGAGTCTTAGGCGTAGCGGCACCCTTATCCCTGTGCAGTCGCGCCCATACCTCTAGGTCTGGAAATTGCTCCTCAAGCACTGCATTCAACGCTCCGCACTCGCCCGAGGGAAATGTTATTCGCGTCAGCAACTCGTGCATTACCCTCACCTCCTGCTCCCGGGCTTTGAAAGTTTTGTTGAAAAAAAACTCCTGAGTTTCCGCGTCGGTCTCGTGGTACAGAATGTAGTTCAGGGCTACTGCCCGGTCACGGCCCGCCCGGCCAGCCTCCTGCACAAAACTTTCAATGGAGTCCGGGTAGCCATAATGCACAGTGAAGCGCACGTTGGGTTTGTCAATGCCCATCCCAAACGCTTTGGTAGCCACCAGTATGTTACTGTCCCCTTCCACAAACCCGGTCTGCATTTCCCCCATTGACACTTGCTTAGCAGCCTGAGTAGCGCGGCTGTCGCCGTCGTCCGTGCCCATGAAGAAGCCCGCTTTTAGCAACGGTCCTGGCCGGCCCGGTGCCGTCAGGAGCCTAAAAATTTCAGGCACCCCAATAACGCCTTTCGTGTGCGGGCAGAACACAAGCCCTGCTTGCTCTAGCTTCCCGGTGGATGCATTCGCCTCAAAGAAATTTTCTGTTGTCCACGCGCCAAGTTGCACGGGCGGCTTGGCTTTTTCGGGTAAAGGGTCCATCGATGCTTTTCCGTTGAGAGCGAGTAGCGCACCCGGCACCTCTGCCAGCACCTGCTCCAACAACTCATGCTTCGCCTTGCCTACCGCATTACGCTCCTTCAGTTTTTCATCAGCCGCCACAATCCGCACATGCAGTTCCGGCCGCGCCATCGTTGCCGTTCGGATAACAGCCGCCTGGTCCTTATCTATGTCCAACTCTCTTTGCACATCAGCCAGCACGTCAAACGAGGCCGTGGCGGTGAGCCCGTACAAGGGCACCTCCTTGCCAGTGTACGTATGGCAGAAGCGCCGGGCATTGGCTCCCAAACGTAAATAAGGTGTTCGGAAATTATGCCCCCACTCCGATACGCAGTGTGCCTCATCAATTACGCAATAGCTGAACCCCACTCGCGGCAGGGCCTTCTCCATTGCTTCCAGCCGGTCCCTGAAATCCTCTTTAATTACAAGCCGCTCCGGCGACACGAACATGAAAAGCACTTCCCCCGCCTGCATTCGCGCCAACCGTAGCTCCTTACGCGGCCGGCCCGGTACCGAGCTGTTGAGGTAGGTGACGGCATCAATCCAGTTGCGCTGCAGTCCTTCAAATTGGTCCTGCATTAATGATTTAATTGGGTCTACCACCAAAGCTATTCCAGGCTGTAGCAGCACTGCCATTTGGTAAGTCAGCGACTTACCTCCTCCCGTTGGCAACAGCCCCAACACGCTCAGACCTTGCAGCCCACGACTGATAATGGGTAATTGCCCTTCTCGCAAACCACGTTTGCGGAAAAGGTCCTGGACCAGTTCCTCCAGCACTTGCGCACGACTCGCCTGGTTGACATCAAGAAACTTGTACGTCTCGTGCGCCGGGTCGTACTCTACCAAAGGCGGGTAGGCAATCAATGGCGCTGACCGAAACCGACGTGCTTCCTTCGGCATGGCCGCCGTCCGAATAGTCAGGCACTGCACCCCCGGCAAGTCCACGGCCTTCGAAAAACCCGGCCGCTGTAATACTGATACATCCAGCACCAAAGCAAATTTATCGGCACCACTAGGCACGCTACCCGCAGGCTTCACTTGCGTTTCCGCATGATTAAAGTGTGCTGGCTGCTCAAACTCACCAGTTGGATAAATAGTCAGCACTACTACTGGTACTGTTCGCCCTTTTCCCTCCAACGCATACAGTCGCCGCAACTGCTCCAGTAGAGCGGCTATCCCTTGTTGTCCGCAAGGCAAATCACGCTCAACTACTGCCAGCTCTATATGAGTAGCCGCCGGGGATATGGTTCCGTTTAGCAGCGCCTCCAATAGCGTCCGTTGTACCCGCGCCACCGCCAGCGGCCCCAAGACCAGTTGCAGCGCCTTACGTCCTTCAGCACTTTCCAGCAGCGAATCATCATAGTTTGCCTGCAATCGGGCAAAATAGGGGTGCGCCTTCAGCAGTTGGCGCAAAGTCGCTAGCCGTTCCTTTGGCTGTTCAAATTCATTTGTTGGCAGCCGCACTGGCCACCAACCCACATCCCGGGCCGCCTTATCACGGGCCGTATCCTTCTGCACTTGAGGCGGCACCTTATGGTGCGGCCCGTCTATTTCCAGTATTACACCCCGTACAGTTATTGCGCCCAGCACAGTTTTCGGCCACGCCGGCACGTTTCCCACCGGTACCGAAGCTTCGGGCCCAGGCTTCCATACATATGGAAAAGCTAGCGTAAAATCCGCATCCTGCTCTGCAAAATCCCCCGGCTTTGCCACATTGTTTTTATGCAGTTGCCCTTCCTCCGTTACGTCCCGGCACAGCAAGTCTTCCAGCGAGGTTTGTGAATCCAGCAGCTGCGGTAAATAATGTGCCCCTCCATATCGCGGCAACAACGCAGCTGCAAACTCGATTTCTGCTTCACTCACCGTTCCTGTTTTCCAAGTAGCGAGTTGCTGGTGCAGAGACGGGCCGGGGCGTAAACGAGTGTCCAGCGGGTGCAATGCCCGCCACAGCAGTGCCGCCCAAGAGATGCTGTCAGGCACATCAACCAACGGAAATTTCAGGCTCCCTTCCTTATTCTTATCAATCCTCTCGAAATTTACCCCTGACTTGTTATCCAACAGGTCTGTTGCTTCCGGCCAATTTTCTGCTAATATGGCTGCTGCCAAACTGAGTGGCGCACGAGTAGGCAACCCACGCATCAATAAGTTAACCGCAACCGTCCATATAGCTTGGTGTGAGCTAGTGGAGGTATCATAGTCTGGTTCTGCTACTACAAATGGTTGTGAACCTGCCACCTCAAACCACGAGATGTGGTGCAGCAAATCCCGAACCTGCTGCTCATTTCCTCCTACTGCTATGGCTCCTGCCACCAACTTTGGCATTAGCTCCTCTATAAAGTAGCCAGCCTGTAACTGTAATTTAAACATGCGTAGAGTTGAAAGGAGTACAGCAAAGTACGCCTTTCAAGTCGGTGCTGGCCGTTGTCTCTTGCGAAAGCCTAACGCAACCCCTCTTTCAGCAAAGAAAAAAACAAGCTAAGCTCATGGTCGCGCAGATGGGCCAGCCACCGCTTGGCCGCTTCCACACTGCCCATCTCCGATTGCGGCAGTGGAAATATTGGCAATACGTCACTGCCTTTCCCGAGCCGCATTCGCAGCCCGTAGCCGCCCATTTCGGGCGCTGGCACTACCTCAAACTTGCATCCGCGCTGCTCATACGCGCCGTAAAACTCAGTGATGGACTCTGCGTCCGGGACAAAATGTGGCATCTCTATAAAAGAAAAAGAGTGAAGAAAAGGACCAGCCTCCAGCCAGCCCGAAAAAACTAATTGACCATCATCAGGTCCTCCAGCCGCGTCGTGTAGGCCGGTGTGCGCCAGGCCGCTTGCCCCTTCCAGGGCACCGGGCCGCCACCCTTTGGCCCAAGCGCCGCCGCCAACTGCACCGTCCCGCGCCCAAACCGCGCATTGAGCCCATCCAGCGCCGCCATCATCTGCGCGCCTCGGCCTTCCACCGCCGCACCAGCCGCCAGCGGCACGGCCTCCCCGAAAAGCCCCAGCTGCTGGCCGCCGGGCGCTTCCAGGCCCGCCATCACCACGCCCGCCTTAACATACACCGCCCCCGGCTCCCAGATGCGGGCCAGCAGTTGCGCGGCCCGCGCCGTCAGCTCCCGCGTGTCGCTGGTGGGCACCGGCAGGGTCAGCACCGCCGAGCGCGAGTGTCCGCCCACGTCCGGTCCAAACCGGCTTTGGCTGATGAACACCGTGAGAACGTGGGCTAAATCGCCCTGCCGCCGCAGCTTTTCCGCCGCCCGCGCCACAAACGCCGACAACGCCCCCAGCACCGAGGCCCGCTCACGCAACGGCCGCCCAAACGTGCGCGAGCAGCTGATGCTTTGCCGGCGCAGCGTGCCGTCCTCGCTCGGGGCCAGCCCCGCGCAGGGGTAGCCCTGCAGCTCCCGCACCAGCCGCGCCCCCACCACGCCGCCCAAAAACTTGCGGGCCCAGGCTTCTGACACCCGCGACAGGTCGGCCGCCGAGTCAATGCCCGCCGCCGTTAGCTTCTGCGCGTGCTGCCGCCCCACGCCCCACACATCGCCCACCGCCACCTGCCCCAGCGCCCAGGCCCGCCGCTCCGCGGAGTCCAGATACAGCACCCCGCCCAGCCCAGCATCCTTCTTGGCCAGTCGGTTGGCCAGCTTGGCCAGCGTCTTGGTCGGGGCTACGCCCACGCACACCGGTATGCCCGTGCGCGCTTTCACGCCCACCCGCAGCCGCTGCGCCAGGTCGGTCAAGTGGCCCAGGTACGGAGTCAGATGCTGCTCCAGGCCGCCAAGGTCGAGAAAGGCCTCGTCAATAGAGTAGATTTCCACCCCCGGCACCGATGCGCCCAGGTAGTGCATCACGCGCCGCGACATATCCCCGTACAGCGTGTAGTTTGAGCTGAACACCTGCACCGCATCCCGCGTCAGCTGCTCCTTCACCTGGAAATAGGGGTCGCCCATTTTCAGCCCCAGCGCCTTCGCCTCGGCCGAGCGCGAGATGATGCACCCGTCGTTATTGCTCAAAATGACCACCGGCCGCCCTTCCAGCCGCGGCTGAAATACCCGCTCACAACTCACGTAGAAGTTGTTGCAATCCACGAGCCCGAACATACCTAGTCGCGGCTGTGCAGCAGCGCCGTGAGCCGGCCCGGCAGCAGTTCGTGAACAACGTGCGTCACCACCCCCCAGATGTGCAGTTCTTCGCCCGTCCGAATCTGGTAGGGCTGAAAGGCCGGATTCGCCGGCACCAGCCACCACGTTTCCCCCCGGCGCTCCAACCGTTTCACCGTGCAGTCGCCTTCCACCACCGCCACCACGATGTGCCCGTGGTCGGCTTCCAAATGCTTGTCCACCGCCAGCAGGTCGCCGGCGTGAATCTCCGCCCCGCTCATGCTCTCGCCCGACACCCGCACCAGATACGTAGCGTCCGGATGCCGAAACAGCAGGCTGTTGAGGTCGAATAATCCTTCCAGCTCATCGGTGGCCGGCGAAGGGAACCCCGCCGGCACCCGGCAGCTGAACACCGGCAGGAGGGCGGGCATCGGTGCTTCCAGCACCGGTATAAGCAGCACGTCGTACATGAGGCATAATAATTTAATGTAGAGGCAAAGTAAATGCCTACTAACTAAATTAGTTTATTATGCGACTAATATAATTGGCAATGCATCCTGATGCTCAGGCTTAAAACTTTTTATCCATCCGAACCGTCGAATATAAAACGTCAGTAATCAGGCAGTTTGGACGACTTACTATGCTTCTGAAATAAAAAAGGCCGGCTCCCAATTAAGGAAGCCGGCCGGTCGGCAAGATTTCAGTCGCCGCAGTTGCCCCAGG
>JAYULN010000046.1:0-2723 GCA_043763525.1 Hymenobacter sp. | reverse complement strand
GCCCTTACTTCGTATAATTCTTGGGGCTCTTTTATTAGAGCAGCTCTAAGCGGTGGAGTTGATGAAGGTACCTACACCATGTTCGATAGCGGAAGCGGTGGCGGTGGCGGTGGAGGTAACGGCTTTAGTTTTGTTGGCCAAAGCTTGAGTTTTTCAGGGCTAGAATTGGGTATTCAAAATGGCCGACTGGGTTCTTGGTCCTTTGGAGGAAATTCAGCAGGTAATCCCGTGCCCGGTACACCGGGGCAGACAAGTACTTATATTGATGGGTTAGCATCGCTTACGGCAGAATTCCATCCCTTTACTTGGGCATCAGATTTTAGTAAAGGCTTTAAAGACTCTGAAACCAATCAATTCAGTTGGGAAGACCACGCCGGTAACATGCTGAATTCTTTTGGGACGGCTGTAGCGGGTGCCACCATTTTACTTGATAAGACAGCTAAAGCAGCAAAAGCTGGAGCATATTTCCCGTATAACTCTGGAGCAAGGCATATTGCAGCAGCTTCTCAGACAGCTGTTGCACTTAAGATTTTAGGTGGGGTAGGTGTGCTTTGGTCTGGGTATCAATATGGAAAAGATAAGAATGGGGATTTCAGTTTATCAAACATAAGTACTGGCGAATGGGGGAAAATTGCTATACTATCAAGCTTGATATTTGTATCTGCACCTATAGCAATAGGATATGTAGTATTAGACGTTGGTACTGCTTATTTTACAAAAGTGTCCTTTACAGATAGGATTGGGAATAGCATAGACCGCGTCGTCTCGGCTAAATGATTTATTAAGTTTACAGCACCTTTAAGAAGCTGTTTGAGCTAGCAGAATTTGAGGATGCGGCGGACGTTAGCCCAGCTTATCTAGGCGTTTGCCCGAGTCAAAAGCCTGTCGTATTCTTTTGATAAGCGGCGGTTCGCGCGAAGCTAAACTAGGGTACGCTCGACGAGCCAGCGCTTTTGATGAATGCAGAATTTTTCTTTTTCGACACGATATGTACCGGTTTCTCAAAGCGCAAGCCGTAGTGCGCTCGCAGGTGTTTGGCAAAGAGGCCAGCAAACGAACTGTCGCCCATAACTACTTGCACCCCTCTCAGCACCGGGTGGGTGGCGGCGACTTCGTCCCAGAAGGCGATAGCGGCGGCCGCGTCCGAGACGTTAGCCGGCAGCATCCGGCTGGCCAGTACGTTACCCAGCGTATCAATCAGCACCAAGCGCTTACGCCCTTTGACCAGCTTGCTGGCATAGAACCCATCGGTCGCCCCGGTGGCTGTCGCCGCGTTTTTCACGCTTTGCGTGTCAATAATGACGTAGGTGGGCTGCACTTTTTGGGGGTGTTTACCCGGCAATCTGCGTTTAGACAGGCGTTTAATTCGTCTAATGTGCCATCTCGCTGCCACTTAGCGAAATACCAGTACACCATGTCCCAGGGCGGAAAATCGCCGGGTAGGTTGCGCCACAGGCAGCCGTTTTTCAGCACGTACAGCACGGCGTTAACCACTGCCACTAGCGACCACTTACTGCGCCGACGCATACGTAGTAGCGGTTCCAGCCGCTGCCAGTCGCGGGCTTAATGGTCTGGACAATACCGTTTGCGAAGGGCTATAGCTCCCATGACCTGAATTTAACTCAAACAGTTTCTAAGATTTTGCTTCAGCAAAGAATGCTTTCCTGCCTCATGCTGTAAAACACCTCAATTCATGTATCACTCACTTTTAATGTTTTGATTAGTTATGATAAATTACCTGTTTTATCGCTTAGCCAGATGGTTCTATAAAGAAGATGGTCCGGTGGCAATACGAGCGACTTTGGCTATCTCGATTATTAGTAGTACAGTATTTATATTAATTGCTTATATGGCTTTATGTTTAATCTTTGGAAATGCAGTTCTTACTAGGAATTGGATGTCAGCATATCAGCAGTATATTTTTATTTCGGTTATTATGGTTTGGGTTTCCATATCAATTTGCTCTTTCCTTTACTATCGCAATAAGTACTTCGCATTTGATAAGAGATGGCATAATGAAACCTCATTAGTATCAATCTCAAAAACTACTGTATTAATAGTTATATATATAACTATAATGTATTTATCGTTTAAATTCTTCGTTAGAATTTGATATTTTTAATTGTGGTCGCGACCTTGTTGTGTGCGAGCGAAACATAGGGAAAGTGGCTCTGTACCTGCGCTCGGCCACCGGCACCTACCCCACGGCTCGCCATACCTACGCCGTGATCCAGTTACCCAGCAGGTTAGTGCCCTTTGACCACCAGCCCGGCACCTACCACGCCGACCTGATGGCCCTGAGCGACCACAACGTACAGTGGATTAATATAATGAGCTTCTAACTGAATGTACAGTTTTAAGCACAACATTCTCAGCAAAACAAAAATTGATGAGCCATGAATAAATTATTACCACTAATTGCACTGATTGCGGGTAGTATCGGCGCGGCTCATGCCCAGACTGGCCCTACCGTCCAACTGCAAGCCGGTGCCGTCGTCACCCTCCCCACCGGAGCCGGCCTCGCCGCCATTGCCGCCGGCGACTTCAACCACGACAACCGCACTGACCTAGCTGTGTGTGAGCGCACCCTGGGCCAGGTGGCCCTGTACCTGCGCTCGGCTGCTGGCACCTACCCCACGGCCCGCCACACCTACGCCGTGGGCCAGTCCCCCAGCGGGCTGGTTTCCTTCAACCGCCAGCCCGGCATCTACCACGCCGACCTG
>JAYULN010000045.1:0-6713 GCA_043763525.1 Hymenobacter sp. | reverse complement strand
GCTCCCGCTCACCAGCACGGTTTGCTGGGCCGAAGGCGTGCCGACAGCTGTACTAAAGCCGCTCAGGCTGCCGGGGCTGGCCGTCAGCACCGGGGTCTGGCCTGCTGCCAGCAGTCGGCACAAAACCAGTAGTAGTATAAAAAAGCGGGTAAAAGGTTGGCGCATAGTGCTGTTTGGAAAGGCGGCGAAGAATAGAAGATGAAGGTAAATAAAAAAGCTCCGGCCATTGCGGCCGGAGCTTTTTTCAAAGAGCTATTAATAAAAGCAATACGAGGCTTACTTGCCGCCCAGCACGCGCAGCATGGTATCACCAATCTCGGCGGGCGAATCCACGACGTGGATGCCGCACTCGCGCATGATGGCCATTTTGGCGGCGGCCGTGTCGTCGGCCCCGCCCACGATGGCTCCGGCGTGGCCCATGCGGCGGCCGGGAGGAGCCGTTTGGCCGGCGATAAAGCCCACGACGGGCTTCTTGTTACCGGTTTCCTTAATCCAACGCGCGGCTTCGGCTTCCATGCCGCCGCCGATTTCGCCAATCATCACGATGCCTTCGGTTTCGGGGTCGTTCATCAGCAATTCCACCGCTTCTTTGGTGGTGGTGCCGATGATGGGGTCGCCGCCGATGCCAATGGCCGTGGTCTGGCCCAGGCCGGCTTTGGTGAGCTGGTCCACGGCTTCGTAGGTCAGGGTGCCCGACTTGGAAACGATGCCGATTTTACCCTTGGTGAAGATGAAGCCGGGCATGATGCCCACTTTGCACTCGCCGGCAGTCATCACGCCGGGGCAGTTCGGCCCAATCATCGTTACCGAGGGGCGCTCCGAGAGGTACTGCTTCACGGCAATCATGTCCTTGGTCGGAATGCCTTCGGTGATGGTGATAATCACCTTAATGCCGGCATCGGCGGCTTCCATAATGGCGTCGGCGGCGAAAGCCGGGGGCACGAAAATGATGCTGGTATTAGCACCGGCGCGTTCCACGGCCTCGGCCACGGTGTTGAACACGGGACGGCCGAGGTGCTCGGAGCCGCCTTTGCCGGGCGTAACACCGCCCACCACATTGGTGCCGTACTCCATCATCTGCTGGGCGTGGAACGAACCTTCGGAGCCGGTGAAGCCCTGCACGATAACCTTGGAATCTTTATTGACCAGAACGCTCATTCGGAGGTGTTTTTGGGAAATTGATGGAGTAGGGGAGGCAGCCCGGTCGGGCTACGGTGGTGCAAAAGTAGGGCCGTAGCGCGGACTTTTAGTCCGCGTAGCCGCGTGGGTCGCCGAGAGCCGCACCCACAACACGACGCGGACCAAAAGTCCGCGCCACGGCTCGCCGCCGGAATTCTTACCTTTGTACTATCTGACTGCAAACCACCCACCCATCATTTTCAATGTATTTTAACCACGTTATTGAGGCCGTCGGCCAAACCCCCCTCGTTAAGCTCAACAAAGTTGCCGACGGCATAAAAGGCACCGTACTGGCCAAAGTGGAGTATTTCAACCCCGGCAACTCGGTGAAGGACCGCATGGCCATCCGCATGATTGAGGATGCCGAAAAGGCGGGCCTCATTCAGCCGGGCGGCACCATCATCGAGGGCACCAGCGGCAATACCGGCATGGGCCTGGCCCTGGCCGCCATCGCCAAAGGCTACAAAACGGTGTTCGTGATGAGCGACAAGCAGAGCAAGGAAAAGCAGGATATTCTGCGGGCCGTGGGGGCCGAAGTAGTGGTGTGCCCCGTGGATGTGGCCCCCGAAGACCCGCGCAGCTACTACTCGGTGGCCAAGCGCCTGAGCCAGGAAACGCCCAATTCTTACTACCCCAACCAGTACGACAACCTCTCGAACACCGCCGCGCACTACGACACCACGGGCCCCGAAATCTGGGGGCAGACCGAGGGCAGCATCACGCACTGGGCGGCCGGCGTGGGCACGGGCGGTACCATCTGCGGCGTGAGCAAGTACCTGAAGGAGCAAAACCCGGCCATCGTATCGATTGGGCTGGATACCTACGGCTCGGTGTTCAAGAAATACAAGGAGACGGGCATTTTCGACGAAAACGAAATTTACCCCTACAAAACTGAGGGCATCGGCGAAGATATTCTGCCCAAGAATGTGGACTTCGACCAGATTGACCTTTTCATCAAGGTTACCGATGAGGACGCGGCCGTGATGACCCGCCGCCTGGCCAAAGAGGAAGGCCTGTTTGTGGGCTGGAGCTGCGGCTCGGCCGTGCATGGCGCGCTCGAATACGCCCGCGAACACCTGAAGGAAGGCGATACGATGGTCATCATTCTGCCCGACCACGGCACCCGCTACCTGGGCAAAATCTACAACGACGACTGGATGCGTGCCCAGGGCTGGCTACAGTAAGCTGAACTATTGCGGGTGTTGGGTCCAGCCGGTATCTTCGTAAGCGCTAGTAATCGTTAATAACCCATGTCTGCGAATTTGAATCATATTGTTCTCGTTGACGACAACGAAACCACCAGTTTTCTCAATAACCGGTTGCTGGGCCGTTTGGCCGTGGCCGACCAGGTCAGCACGTTTGCGCGGGCCGATGAGGCGTTTGAGCAAATCTGGGGCAATGAAAAGATGGAAGCGGTACCGGTCCCCGACCTGGTGTTTGTAGACCTGAAAATGCCTGGCATGTCGGGCTTCGATTTTCTGGCGCTCTACAACACGCTGCCCCAGCCCGTGCAGGACAAAACGGTGATGGCCGTGCTCACTACTTCCATGCACGGGGCCGATACTGCCCGCGTGGCCCAGTACCCCAACGTGGAGTACCTGACCAAGCCACTGACCGAAGAAAAGATGCTGAAACTGCTGCAAAAGCGGTTTCAGCAAGCGTAAGCCGCACGCCAATTGCAACAAAGCCCCGCTTCCTGCTCGTCAGGAGGCGGGGCATTTTCGTGTTGGCTGGCTAGAGCTTACAGTTTTTCCAGGGCCCGAAAAATGCCGGTTTTGCGCTGTTTGAGGAAAATGTAGCGCACCGAAAAAGCCGTGGGAAACCGGTTCCAGTCGGCCGAGCCGTATTCGAGGGTGGGCTTGAAATCGAGGGAGATGACGAGCGAGGTGAAGGCGATTTTGTATTCGGCCCCCACCAGACCGTCGAAGCCCCAGAAATTGCCGTCGTCGCGATGAGTGCCGAAGTGGGTCCCGGCCCCGAAGTAGTAGTTGAGGCTGGGGCCGAGGATGCCGAAGTGGCGCTCGGCCAGCAGCGTGGCGCTGCGTTCGCGGGGCGCAAGCATAGCCAGGCCCTCCAGCGTGGCCTTGGGCAGGAAAATTTGCTGAATGGTGAGACCATAGTTGCTGCCGTCGCCGCGGATGCCGGCCGCCGTGCGGTATTTCTGCGCGGCGGCCGGGCGGGCCAGCAATAGGCTGAACAAAAGGGCGTAGAGAGCGGGGCGCAAGGATGATAAGGGCGATAACTGGTTCATGGCGTAGGGCACGACTCCGTACCCTACGCAGAAATCGCTTCGGAAATTGCGTTTGCTGGCCATAAAGCTTATGCTACGGCATCGACAAACTCGAATACCTGACCGTCGAATAAGCCTTTGTCGCTCAGTTTCAGGCTAGGGATAACGAGCAGGGCCATGAACGAAAGCGTCATGAACGGTGCGCCCAGCGGCGAGCCCATTTGCTTGGACAGCGCGTCGACGGCGGTGTAGGCGGCCGCGACATCGGTACCGGGCTGGTCCGACATGAGGCCGGCTACGGGCAGCGGCACCAGCATTTCCGGGCCATCGGCTCCCACGGCGGCCAGGCCGCCTTTGGCGGCAATCACCAGGTTCACGGCGCGCGCCAGGCTCTCGTCGTCGCAGCCCACGGCGGTGATGTTGTGCGAGTCGTGGCCCACGCTGCTGGCCAGTGCCCCGTGCTTCAGCCCGAAGCCCCGGATGAAGGCGATGGTCGGCGCTACGTGCGGCTGGTAGCGGTTGATAACGGCCAGCTTAAGGACATCATCGGCCACGTTGGCCACTACAATGCCATTTTCGACGGTGGCGGGCAGGTCGACGCGGGCCGTGATGAGCTGGCCGTCGAAGCACTCGATAACGCGCAGGGTGGGATTCTCAGACGGGGCGGCCAACTCAAAATCGGCTGCCAGCACCGGCTGGGCGTGGAAATTGTTGACGACTGAAATAGGGGAGGCAGGCAGCAGAGAAACGCCGTTCTCGGCCACCAGCTGGCCGTTGAGGTAGGTTTGCCGCACGGCAAAATCGCGCAGGTCGGTTACGGTGATGAAGTCGGCCGGGTCGCCTTCGCGCAGCAGGCCCACGGGCAGCTTGTAATGCTGCACGGGGTTCACACAGGCCACTTGCAGCACGTCGAACACATCATTGCCCAGGGCCACGGCCCGCTGCACCAGCTGGTTGATGTGGCCGAGCACGAGCGTATCGGGGTGCTTGTCGTCGGAGCAGAACATCAGGTTGGCGTAGTGTTCGGGCAGCAGCTCGATGAGGGCATCGAAGTTGCGGGCAGCCGAGCCTTCGCGGATGAGAATTTTCATGCCCACGGCCAGCTTATCGGCGGCTTCGGCGGCGGTGAAGCACTCGTGGTCAGTGCTGATGCCGGTGCTGGCGTAGTGGGCGGCGTCGGTGCCGCGCAGGCCGGGGGCGTGGCCGTCCACGGGGCGGCCGGCGGCGTGGGCCAGGGCAATTTTGGCCATCACGTCGGTGTCGCGGTGCAGCACGCCGGGCCAGTTCATCATTTCGGCCAGGTAGCCGATTTTGGGGTTCTCGAACAGCTTAGCGATGTCGGCAGCCGTGATTTCAGCCCCGGCCGTTTCAAACGGCGTGGCCGGCACGCAGCTCGGCGCCCCAAAGCAGAACTTGAACGGGGAGTGGCCGGCGTTTTCCAGCATGAATTCCACGCCGGCTACGCCCAGCACATTGCCGATTTCGTGCGGGTCGCTCACCGTGGCCACTGTGCCGTGCGTCACGGCCAGGCGGGCAAATTCGGTGGGCACTAGCAGCGAGCTTTCGACGTGAACGTGGGCATCGACGAAGCCGGGCAGGGCGTAGGGCAGGGCGGCATCGGGCGCGGTGGTCCCGGTGGGTGCGATGCTGGCAATGCGGCCGGCCTCGACCCGGATAACGGCGGGCCGGATGGAACGGGTAAAGAGGTCGACGACGTTGGCAGTGAGCGAAAAAGAAGCAGTCATGCGTTGGATGGAAAAGCGAAAAGCCGGTGGGTGGGGCCGCAAAGAACCTTAACTTTGAGTAAAATACCCGTCATGAGGAAATTTCCGTCGTTTCTGTTGCTGCTCGCGCTGCTGGTGCTGGGCACCGGCTGGCTGAGCGGCTGCGCCCGCCGCACGTCGCAGCAAAAGAAAACCAGCTGGTACAAGCACCACAGCGGCGGCAAATCAGAACCTTGCCCCTGCGGGCACTAACCTAACCGGGACCATGCCTAGCTACCGAACACTCCTGCTTTGCCTTGTTGCCGCTGCCAGCGCGTTGTCATTTGTGGGGCCCAAGCCGGTTTCGCGTGTGTTCAGCCCCGGCCATTATTGCCTGGTCGACGGCGTGCGGCACCAGGGCCAGCTGTGCCTGGTGAGCGACAACGAATTGCTGGTTAAGAGCGCCGACACCGCCCGCCCCAGGCCTTTTGCTGCGGTTGAAGTAAAAAATTTCATCATTGCCGCTGATTCCTTCACGGTTCTGCGCAACATCGACCTGGTGGTGAACGAGGTAATTACGCGGTATTCCAGCACCATGGTGCAAGTGTGCTTGCCCGGCCATGCCCTGCGGCTTTATCGACTTCGGGGGCCGATGGATATTTTACCCAAAACCATGGACCCGTTCGCGAAAAACGTGCTGCGCGGGGTGTCGGGCGGCGCGCTCGGCATTGCCGGCGGGCTGCTGGCCGACGACCTGGCCCGTACTTCGGCCAATGGGTTCAAAGAGCAAACCATGACGCTGGTGCTGCTTCAGCTGCCCGGTGGGGCCGTGGAAACCCTGCAACCTAAAACGCCCCAGGCCCGCGCGCGCATCGAAGCCGCAATTGCCGACAATGCCGAGTTGAGCAAACGCGTTCATCGTATCAGTTTCATGTATTTGACCGACGAACGTATCCTGGAAATTTTTGGGCAATACTTTGCGGGCAGTGCGAGTACTGGCCCGTAGCTACAGCATTTTACCCTAACCTATTCGCTATCTCACGAGCTGTGCTGCCAGCCTGCCAATCTCAAGGTCGTTCACTGCACAAGCCCACTCTTTATTTATGATGCCCGATACCACCCCAACGCCACTTGATGCCGTCCAGGCCGCCGCCGAGCAGGTGCGTGCCCAGCTCAACCTGAAAGCCTTCGATGCCGAGGGCGTGGCCCATCTGGCCAACTTCATTCAGGCGCAGCGGGGGCAGCTGGGGGCGGCCGAGCGGCCGGGCGTGATAATGGCATTGGGCTGCTTTCTGGGGCAGTGCCTGGTGCAGGTGTACCGGGGCGAATGGGGCACCGGCCGCGACGGAACGACCGGCGTAGGCTTGGCCTCACGATTTTTTTTTAACCCCTTCCATTTAGTCGATGCGCAACTGAATGAGGGAGAAAGCGCGTCGGTAGCCGCCTTCTTTGCCTCGGTGCCGAGCCGGTTGCAGGCCCCACCTGCCGCTCGTAAGGCTTGGATTTCGTAATCTTGCGGGGCCAATGGCCGCCCGCGTCGTTATGAAACAACTCGTTATCGCCATTGATGGTTACTCTTCGTGCGGCAAAAGCACGACTGC
>JAYULN010000044.1:0-2739 GCA_043763525.1 Hymenobacter sp. | reverse complement strand
GCCGGCTTTCGTAGTGGATATTTCGGCGCACTGGGCGCGTAAATGGGAGAGCATTCAGGCGTTCAGCAGCCAGTTCTTCAACCCCGACAGCACCGAGCCGGTCACGTATCTGTCGAATCAGGAATTCTCGAAATTTATGGAGGCCCGCGCCCGCGAGTTTGGCCACATGATAGGCGTGGAGTTTGGCGAAGGCTTTACGGTGCCGCGGCCGGTGGGCGTGCGCGAGGTCGGCGACTTGCTGTAAAGCTGATTTGAGGGAGTAGTAGAATATCCAGCCGAGCTGGACATTTTGCTTTAGATATCGGATTGGAACAAAGTGGAATATTTTCCCGTTTATCCGGAAAATATTCCCATATTTGGGAATGCATCCTACGCCGGTACTCATGGCCACAGCCGCTCATCCTTCCGCTGTTTATTCGCCCGCCCTGCTCGGGCTGCAAGCCACCGTGGCCGATTCTTTCGCCCTCGTAATGGAGGCCCGTACCGGCGTGCCGGCCAAAACGGCCTTCGACGTGGCATCGCTGCTGAAACTAAGCGCCGACGAGCTGGCCGACCTCCTGCATACTACCACCAAAACCCTGCGGGCCTACCGGGAAGGCAAAAAGCGCCTTGGCCCTGCTGCCAGCGAGCAAGTGCTCAAGCTGCTGGCGCTGGCCCGCCAGGGCGAGGAAGTATTCGGCTCGCTCACCGCTTTCCGCCGCTGGCTCGACAAGCCCGCCTACGGTCTCGACAACCAGCCTCCGCTGGCCCTGCTCGAAACCAGCGGCGGTATCGACCTGGTGGCCGACGAAGTCGACCGCATCGCCCACGGCGATTTTGCCTAGCCGCGCCCCCGAGTGGAAATCTACCGCATCTGCCTGGCCAAGTATGCCGGCGAGTTAGTCGCGTCCGGCAACCCCGGCCGCTGGAACCTGCGTGGCCAACTGGTCATCTACGCCGCCGGCAGCCGCGCCCTGGCCTGCCTCGAAAACGTGGTGCACCGCAGCGGCGAAGGCCTCAACAGTCTCTTCAAAGTTATCCGCATCGATGTGCCCGATGGCTTGGCTATCGAAGAGCTAATGCTGGACCAAATGCCTCCTGAGTGGCAGTTGCCGCGCCACTACGCTCGTTGTCAGCCTTTGGGCGCCGCCTGGTACCAGCGCCAAACTGCCGCTATCCTGCGAGTGCCGTCCTCCATCATCGCCCAAGAACACAATTACGTGCTCAACACCCGGCATCCGGATTTTGCGCAGGTGAAGATTATGGGCTGGGAGGATTTTGAGTTTGACCCGCGGATTAAGGATGTGTGATTGTCAATAATGTATCAACTAATAAAATGATTATGAGCAAATAGAAGGGGTTATATCATTACCTAAATACGGCATCTTTTAAATATAATTTTTGCCCATATTCATTTGAAACAATGAATTGTTCTGATAGATTAAATATTATTTCGCTAACACCAGTATCAGAGAATATTTTAACAACCATATCAGACTTATTTGCACAGTAAGCACTTGAGTTATTGATTTCCACATTGAATTTTTCGGAGACCAATGTTTGATTTGGGTAAATTTTTGAATTTACATTAATCGTTTTAATGATTTCTGTACCGTTGCTTTGAAAACCGATTTCACTCATTCTAAGGTATTCCCGAGGTACCAGCTCCAAAGGCAGCCTGATTTCTAATACAAAGTCGTTTATAGGTTTCAAGCTGTTGTTTTTTACTTCGACAGTAAATTCATTAACAACGAAGTGGTATTGCTGCTGGGCTGAAGAAGAAGAAGTTACTCTATTGACTATGTTGACTATCTCCAATTCGCCTGACGTCTTGTCATATGCAAAATTACTAATATGCGTTGTTTCTAAAATAGGGACATCGATTGCAACTTCCGAGAAATTATAGAATGGTTTATCCAAAATCTTGTGAAGTAACTTCTTATTATTGTCAGCAGTAGACATATTAACTATCTCACGGCCTTTCAATGCAAGCGGAACTATCGCATCGGAAATTTATTCGAAAGAAACTAAGATATATTTGTTAGGGTTTTCTCTGATACTCTTGATAATCATTGAGTATTCATTTCCAACGCCTCCTGAAAAACCTTCTGCTTTACTCTTGTATCCGCTAGATAAGACGATAATGACCTTGGTATAATCAGTCATTGCTCTATGCATCATTTCGATAAAATCAAGAGCAGTGCTTTCTTGAATTAGCATTTGGTCCATAACTGCGTTGAAGCCTTGTTGCCTTAAGTAGTTTGTAAAGGATACTACTTTAGCTTCATGCTGAGAATCCCCCCAGCTATATGTTATAAAAACTGCTGTCATGTTATTAGCTTGAATCCGAAGTCTTATCTCAATTAATTTACTGCTAAACTATTTATGAAGTTCTACCGCACGCCCAGCCGATTCCGACGCCAGCCCGAAATCTCTGCCCCGGCAGTTTCACCAGTCGCTATCGCCGCTTTAGGTTTCTTGGTTTCCAGCAGCATGGCACCCAGGGCGGCAGCTATTTTGGCCGTGGCCTCGTCGGGGGTAGCGGGGGCGAGGGTGGTGGGGGTGAAATGGTCCTTGATGAAGTTGGTGTCGAAATCGCCGCTCACGAAGGCGGGATGGCGCAACACGTAGGCCCCAAAGGGCAGCGTGGTTTCGATGCCGGTGATTTGATACTCCTCGATGGCGCGGAGCATGCGGGCGATGGCCTCGGCACGGTCGGCCCCGAAGGTGACCAGTTTGGCAATCATCGGGTCGTAGTAA
>JAYULN010000043.1:0-16309 GCA_043763525.1 Hymenobacter sp. | reverse complement strand
GTAGCCGACGGCTTCCCCGCCGTTCTTAGCCGGCGGATGGCTGCCGTCGAGCTGGACGCTGGGGCAGTCGAGGGGGCCCTTGTTTTCGCGCAGCACCTAGCTCCAGACGGCTTGCCACGCCCCCTGCTTGCGCCAGGCATTGAAGCGGGCGTACCACGCCCTGCCACGTCAGCGAGGCCCCGGTAAAAAACTGTTTGACCGGCAGTAAGAGCCACTGACAGCCGCTTTTGAGCTTATAGAAAATGGCTTCCACGAGCGCCACCGGCTCAACGACCGACGGGCGGCCGTGCGCGGAAACGGGGAGCGAGGGCAGAATCCATCGGCGAATCATATCTTTAGACAGGACTTCCATTAAAATGCGAAAAAAGGAGTGTTACAACTCAAATTTCGCGCTTTTTTGGGAGTCCTTTGACTTTCTAAACAGCTTCGATGAAAGCAAGGGTATCGGCAGCTTGAATAAAGTAAGATTGAGAAGAATTCTTAGGTAGCGGGTCTTCAATCAATAGCTGAATCTCCTTCCGGCTACTTTTTTGTTCAAACTTAGACGGGATGTAGTTGATACGCTGAACTTGGCGGCTCACTCTGGTCATTTTTCCGACCCGCCCTTCATCGGTAATTACCATAAATAATTCGGGGTTGGGCCTCTTATTTAGCCCATTCTTGATGCGCTGAATGTTGTAGCTGAAGGCCTTTTCCAAAACATCGTAATCCTTGTTTTTGATTTTTGTCTTGTCGATGACCGTAACAATGGCCTGTACCCGTAGCATGGCTAGGTGCCTCACGTATTCAAACAGAATTTCGCGGCGTAATTCCGGCGTGTACAGCCCGTGGTAAGGATTTTTATCCTGAATAAACTCTCGGGTATGAAACTCTTGTTTTACAGGAAAACCATGGCGTTTGCTTAACTCCTGCCGAAATAATTGGAGTTGCCGGAAATTATGTTTCCACTCGGTTTCCAGCATGGAAATACTGGCTAACACGAACAAATCGGATGAGCGTTGCGGGAATCCATCGTCACCGGATTCATCAAAATAAGACAATGCCATAAAAAAATTTTACTCCACGGCCAGCACCAACCCCTTCAAATATGCCCCCTCCGGGTGAAACAAGCTCACCGGGTGGTCGGCGGGCTGGGTGAGGCGGTGCAGAATGCGGGCCGGCCGGCCGGCCTCGATGGCGGCGGCCAGCACCGCGCCCTCAAACAATTCGGGACTCACGACTTGCGAGCAGCTGAACGTGAACAGCAGCCCGCCGGGTGCGAGGTGGGCAATGCCGGCCGCGTTCAGGCGCTTGTAGCCCATCAGGGCGGCGTGGCGGGCCCCCATGTGCTTGGCAAACGCGGGCGGGTCGAGCACCAGCAGGTCGTACTCGGCCGAGTGGTTTTTCAGGAAGCCCAGCACGTCGTCGGGGTAGGCAGCGTGGCGGTCGGCGTGCTGGCTCAGCTCGGCGTTGCGCTCGGTGAGGGCAATGGCTTTCTTGCTCGAATCGACGGAATGCACCAGCTCGGCCCCGGCCTCCAGGGCGTACACTGAGAAGCCGCCGGTGTAGCAGAACGTGTTGAGCACCCGGCGGCCGGGCGAGTAGCGGGCCAGCAGGGCGCGGTTGTCGCGCTGGTCGATGAAAAAGCCGGTTTTCTGGCCGGTTTCCCAGTCAATGGCAAACCGGTGACCGTTCTCCAGCACGAGGTGCTCGGTGCCGGTGCTTTCGCCAAACAGGTAGCCGTTTTTGGCATCGGGCACGGCGTTGCCGGGCACGGTTTCGGCACTCTTGTCATAAATGGCCCGCAGCTTATCGCCGAATACCACTTGCAGGGCCGCTGCTATTTCGGGGCGGGCGCGGTACATGCCCACGCTGTGGGCCTGCACCACGGCTACGTCGCCGTACACGTCGATAATCAGGCCGGGCAGGCCGTCGCCCTCGGCGTGAATGAGGCGGAAGACATTGGTATCGGCCGCGCCCGTGAGGCGCAGGCGCTGGCGCAACTGGTAGGCATTGCCCAGCTTGGCCTGCCAGAAATCGGCGGTGGGCAGCACGGCGTTCTGGCCGAAATCGAGCATGCGCACGGCAATGGAGCCGCCGCCCGAAAAGTGCCCCACGCCCAGCAATTCGCCGTCAATGGCTTCGACGCGCACGGGGTCGCCCTCCTGCATGTCGCCCAGCACGCGGGCAATGGCCCCCGAGAACACCCAGGGGTGGCGGCGGCGCAAACTGTGGTCTTTTCCGTTTTTGAGGACGATGGTGGCGGGGTTCAGCATAGCCCGCAAAGGTACGGCCCCGCGCGGGTGCTACCGACAGGGCCGCCCGGCTACGGCGCGATGGTTACTGTTTGGGTCGTGCTAGACGACTTGCTGCTGTTTTTTGCCGTGAGCTTCACGGTATACGTACCCGCCTTTGCGTATTTGTGTTTGGCAGTGCTTCCGCTGTCGCCGCTGCCATCGCCGTATTCCCAGCTGTAGGTGTCGGCATCGGTGCTGCACGCTGCGTTGAACTGGATTTCCTCGTTCACTTTGGTATTCAGGCTGCCTTTGTCGGCCACGAAGCAGGCCTCCGGCGATTTGCTACAGCTGCTAAGGCCAGCCAGAAGAACCAGCGCCAGGAGTAAATTTTTAGTCGATAAAAAAGTTTTCATGGAATAATAAAAAACTACGATGATGGATGGCAATCGGTAAGGCTACAATAATACAAAAAAATAGTTACCCTACAAGCAATGAGTTGATTGCCGAGTGTGCATAGTTCAGTAATAATGGCTTCACCAAGGTCTTGCCATAACGAAAAAAATGGTGCTTTTACCGGAACCAGCGTCGGTAAATGGGCTTGCGCCAGGCAAATTGCGCCCACATGGCGGGGTACAGCAGCGCATCGAGCACCGGCGAGGCCGTGCGGTATTCCAAATTATCAACAATGATGCTACCGCCGTTTGGCCCCGGCTGAATGAGGTGCCGGTGCCGCCAGAAGCGCAGCGGCGGGGGCAGGGTCTGGCCCTCATCCACGAAAAACAGGGTGCCGTCGGGCTGCTGGCCGTCGTCCACAATCAATGAGGTCCAGGGCAGGCGCTTCACCAGGGTGTCCAGCTCAATTTCGACCCGGTCGCCGGTCCGGCAGCCATCGAAGCGCAGTAGCCGCAGCCTGGGAAACGGTGGGGCCAGGGCGATAAACAGCTCGCGGGTGAAGCCGGCCATAACCTGGGCCGGCGGCTGGGCTACGGCAGTGCGAAGGGTAACGTGCATAGGCCTGACTAACGTCGGACCGGGCCGATTGTTTACCCACCACGTTGGGTACACCGATTTATAATCGGGCAGAAAGACGTTGGCAAACAGCTTGGCCCGGTTGCGGCCGTCGCGCGGTCTGCCGTCCACACTGCGGGCGGGGGGAGGTCGTCGTTGGTGCGGTTCACAAAAATCAGGTGGAAGCCGTCGGGCGTGTAGCGCGGGGGCAAGTCGTTGGTGCCGGTGGGCTTGGCGTTGCCGGCGCTGCCCGCCGATACGTCCACGACCGTGCCGGTGCCATCCATCCGCCGAATGGAGATGTGGGCATCGAGCTGCCGGCCGCTCGTGGCATTGAAGTCCGCCGCGTCGTGGGTGTACACCACGCTCAGGCCGTCGGTGCTGAAGCTGGGCAAGTCGACACGGCCGGGCAGGCTGCTCACCAGCACGGCGGGGCTCGTGCCATCCACGTTGTAGAGGTACAGCGCGGAGTCGTACACGTTGGCCCCAATGGTTTGCACCACGAGACGGCCGCCACCCTGGGCCGTTCAGTCGCACTCGCGGAAGTGCCGGCCGGCTGGGGCCGTGGCCAGCATCAACAAGCTGCCCAGCACAGTTCGCCGTTTCACCGCTCCATCCAGCAACCCGCGCAGATAAGTCCTAAAGAACATAGCTGCCGGATGACTGGAATTAGTGAAGCTGTTTAGAAAGTCGCCAAAATCAATCAGACCGTCATGCTTCGACAAGCGGACACCAGATGAAGCATGACCGTTCTTTTGACTTTCTAAACAGCTTCAGTAGAAAGGGAAATAGGCGAATGATTAACAAAAGCTCTTAGAAAGAAAAATACGAACAACATTAATCTGCAAATTACAGCAAAACCAAAACCAGCTACATCAGGCCAAAAGCTATTCGCCGCCATAAGTAAACGCCTTGGATTGCTGCTGCCAGGGCAGTGGCCCAAGTAGCAGCAATCCAGGGCGTAACCCATAGCTCAGAAAGAACGGCTAGAAGTTATGGTGTGCTTTCGCAGGGAAGCAACACGGTGTCAAATATAGGAAATAATAAAAGTAAATAAAAAAATAATCACAAATAAGTTGATTAGGCAAATATGGCCAAAGGGAGAAGGAATGCATGCCGAACCGATAAGCGGGTGCTGCTTATCAGTCCGGCAAGAATGCCAAGGAGTAAGTGAAAGATTTTTCCTGGCCTATTGTAGGCTGTTAATCAGGTTGTTGCTGGTCTATGGTCGGATGTTTTGGTGCCTTTTTCAGGGCGAAATTCAACCAGCCACCGCCTGTGTAACAGCAGTCACTATGGGTCAAAATCCAGTGCGGTAGCGGTTGAGGAATTGCTGGCTCAGCTATTCATCTACCCCAGCAGCTCCTCGATGTCGGCCCGCGTGAGGTGCTTTATTACGGCTTCGTCGGTAGCAATCAGCTCGCTTACCAACGCCAGCTTGCGGCGTTGCAGGGCCAGGATTTTCTCCTCAACCGTGCCCTGGGTGATGAACTTGTAGGTGAACACCGGGCGCTGCTGGCCAATGCGGTGGGCGCGGTCCACGGCCTGGGCCTCCACGGCGGGGTTCCACCAGGGGTCGAGGATGAAGACGTAGTCGGCAGCGGTGAGGTTGAGGCCGATGCCACCGGCCTTCAGGCTGATGAGGAAGATTTTGAGGCTCTCCGTTTCCTGGAAGCGCGCCACCTCGCCGGGCCGGTCGCGGGTGGCTCCGTCGAGGTAGGCGTAGGCCAGCTGACGCTCGTCGAGGGCGGCGCGCACCAGGGCCAGGTGCTGCACAAACTGGCTGAATACCAAAACTTTGTGCCCTTCAGTTACCACGTTGCGAATCATGCGCAACACCTCGCGCAGCTTGCCCGATTCGTGGGTGTACGTCTCGTCGGCCAGGCGCGGGTGGTTGGCAATCTGGCGCAGGCGGGTGAGGCCTTGCAGCAGCAGAAACTGGGTGCTGGCCGGGCCGTGCTCGTCGAGGTTGCGCAGAATTTTATTGCGGTAGAAGCTCTTGGTTTCCTCGTAGGCCTGGGCCTGCTCCTCGGTCATGGAGCAGTAGCTGAGCTGCTCGGTCTTTTCGGGTAGCTCCTTGGCCACCTGGGCTTTGTGTCGCCGCAGAATGAAGGGTTTGATGAGGGCGTGCAGCCGTCGGGTGCGGCCTTCGTCCTGGTGCTTCTCGATGGGCTTGAGGAATTCCTTGCGAAAAAAGGCCTGCGTGCCCAGCAAGCCGGGGTTGATGAACGACATCTGTGACCACAAATCCATGGTGCTGTTTTCGACCGGCGTGCCCGTGAGGATAAGCCGGTGCTTCGAGCGCAGCTGCCGCACGGCCTGCGAGGTGGTGGAGCTCGGATTTTTGATGGCCTGCGACTCGTCCAGAATCACGTAATCGAACTTGTAGCCGGCCAGCAAGTCGGTGTCGAGGCGCACGATGCCGTAGCTGGTCAGCACCACGTCGTAGTTGGCAAACGTGTCGGCGTTCTTGTCGCGGTAGGTGCCCGTGTAGGCCAGCACGCGCAGGTCGGGGGTGAACTTCTGCGCCTCGCTCATCCAATTGAAAACCAGCGAGGTGGGCAGCACCAGCAACGAGGCCGCGCCCTGCGCCTCACCACTTTCGCGGCGGTTCAGGAGCATGGCCAACGTCTGAATAGTGTTGTGTGTAAGTACGAAGTTATCGGTTACATACAGGCGGTCAGGGGCATCCACGGCGATGCATTGCGCCGGCATGGTGCCCACCAGCTCCACGGCCTTGATGCCGCGGTAGGGTTGGTATTTAATTTTAGGCCGATACAAATCGGCTTTCCGGGCGAGGCGAAAAGGCTGAATATGTGGCGGCAGGCTTAGCGTAAGGGTGTAAGCCTGCTGCCCGGTGCGCCGCTCTCCTAAGTGGGTGTAGTAAGGTGTTTTACTCAAAAATTTTACGGTGCCACCCAACGACTGTACTAGAAACGTAACCCCTTCAACCAACGCCGTCGAGATGGAAGAAAACTGGCACACAGCGCCATCTGCCGACATGTAACCGTCCGAGTCCATCAGACCCTGAAGCACGCCGAGGCGGGTTGCTACATCGTTCAACAAGTAGGCTTCGGGAATAAACTTGTCTTTTGAGCCCAGGCCTTTCAAACCCAGGCCTTTGATGGTTTGCATCAACTCATTGGTCCAGCCCGTGCCACTCTTGATAAGCACGTAATCGCAGGTTTCAGCTTTGTGGCGCATAACCAGGCTAGCTGGCAACTCCTTGGCCACGTAGTTCACAATCTCGGCATCGGCAGTCGACAAACTGATGCTAGGCTGGCGAAAGCAGCCATCACCGAGCAGCAGGCCCATAAAATACGGGGCAACGGGTACGGGTTGCGCGGGCAGCTCCACGGGTTTCACCATCGGGATGAACCATTTGGTGTTGCCGTGTTTGTCGTGCAGGTTGTTGGCCAGCTCCTGCAGGGTCTTCACCTGGTAGGGCTGGTTCCGGTATTTATGCACCGGGCTTTGCACGGCCCACAAATGGTCGGCGCAGCATTCGGCAGTGGAATTATCGGTGAAGGTGACGCGAAATATTTCCTTCTCGCCCTGCGGAAAAACACCCGTAATCTGGGAGGTGCCTCCCTGGGAGTTAATGATGGCATCGCCGATGCGCAAAGTTCCCATCTTGCGCCAGCCGCTGGGGGTCATGATGTTGGCGTGCAGCGGCTGCGCTTTGCCCAAGCCCATATCGTCGGCCAGGCAGCCGCCAAAATGGTAGTCCTGCACGAAGCGTAGCCAGTTGTAGCCGGCCTTTTGGTAAGGTCGCAGCTCGCCCTGAAAACCGGTGGGCAGCGGGTGGTCCTCCACCTCGGCAAAGTCGCGCAGCTTTTCCAGCTTGCGGCCCATGCGCACGGTAGCCAGCTCGTTGCTCTGCAAATCGGCCACGAGGGCCAGGTGGTGGCGGCGCAGGTTGAGGCCGTCGGCCGTTTCTTCGCCGAAGGCAAACAGCTCCAGGTAGTCCGTGAACCACGCCTCGGGGATGATGGCAATCTGACCGTTGGGGAGCTTGAACTCGCGCCGACGCTGCAAAATATGCCCCCGCAGCCGGATAAACGGCACCTCGATGTCGCCGAAGCGTACCGTGCCGCGCACGTCGAACCAGTCGCCGGCCTCCTGGATACCGACTTGCACGCTGGTCGGGCCGATGAAGTAGTTCTTGGTGGCCGTGTGCGCCGCTTCCACGGTGTAGCCCAGTTCGGTGAGGGCCGGGGTATTGTCGTGCAGCCACTTAAAGGCCTCGCCTTTGGGCAGGGCGGCGTGGCCATTTTTCACGGTAAGCTGGCGGGTGTGCAGGGCCTCCACGGTGGCTTGCTCCTGCTCGGGGTTGCGCAGCAGGCGGTGAAAAACGTAGCTGTCGGTCGTTTTTTCCAGATGCACGCTCACCGGCTTGTTGGTGCCCAGGGCCATCAGGTGGGGCCCGTAACGGAAGCTGAGCTCGAAGTGAATCTGCTCGGTTTCGGCCCCGGTAAGTAGCGGAGCAATGGGCTTAGGCAGCGGAATGCGGCCCCGGCGTGGCGGGCCAAGCGGACGCACGGGCGCTTCGGGCGTAGGAACTTCCGGCGCGGCATCGCTGAAGGTGAGGCGCGGCCGCGCCACGTAGCGCTCCGACCGGATATCGAACCCCCGGGCGTGGACCTCGAACGACTCCATGAGCGGCCCCACGAACTTCTGGAAATAGCTTTCCTCCACGTTGCGGGGCACCACGATGAACTTCTTCTTCAAAAATGGCAGCAGCTTGCGCCCATCCACCTCGGTGCGGAAGGAGTAGAGCAAGTCGCCGAGCAGCAGCCAGGCCGGTTGCAGGCACACCAGCACGGCATCCTTATACTGAAAATCAAGCCGCTGGCCCTGGTACTGAATGGTGGGGAAATAATGCGTGCCCTCGTCGTTGCGGCGGAAGTGAAAGAGGATGGAGGCCCGGGCCGGAGCCAGGCCAATTTCGCGCCACGTCGGTTCGCCGTCGCGCCCCATGATAAACACGCACTTGCCCGCCAGTCGGGCCAGAATGCCGGCCATGCGTGCCTGCACGTGCCGGGCAATGGCCTCCTGCATGGGCTTATCGCCCTTCTCCGCGTTGTAGATTTTGAGGAAGAACTCGGCCGTGGCAATCTTGCGGGGCCAGAACTCCTTCACGATGGCCTCCTGCTGAATCTGGTCGCAGAGCTCCACCAGCTCGAAGTCGGCGGCATCGAGGCCGGTCGCGAATTCGTGCGCATTCTTGCCCGAAACCGTCTGGTGCTGGAGCGTTAGCTGGCCGCGCGGGCCCAGTTGCACTACGTAGGCCGCAAACAAATGGCCCAGGAACTCGTGCTCAAAGAGCGAGTAGATGATTTGAAATGGTTCTGCGGTAGATACTTTCATAGCTGGGCACGCGTAAAGCGCAAGATAGAGCTAGAAAATGAATCGGCAGCGAATAGAGATTGTGAATTAAGCAAAAAACCAAGAAATAATTGAGCTGCTGCGAGAGCGGCTCGCAGGGCAACGTACCCAAGCCCCGATTTTGCCCACCAACTTACAAGTTCTCGCGCAAGTCCAACCGGCTGGCATTCAAGGCCGGGCGAATACTCACGGCCAAGGTTATGAGAATGATGGACAGGCAGGTGAAAACCAGGTCCGAAGCCTTCATTTTAACCGGATATGCGTCGACTACGCTCGTGGCCATGCCCATACTCACGAAGCCGAAACGCTGCTGCGCCCAGCACAGGGCCACGCCCAGCAGCAGGCCCGTGGCCGCGCCCACCAGCGCCACAATGGCCCCCACCAAGAGGAAGGTGTTGCGCACCATTTCCTGGCTGGCACCCATGGCTTTTAGCACCGCAATGTCCTTTTTCTTATCGATGACGAGCATCGAGAGGGAGAAAAAGATGTTGAGCGAGGCAATGAGCAGAATCAGGGTGAAGGTGATGAACACGAACAGCTTTTCGACCTTGATGGCCTTGAACAAGCTCACGTGCTGCTCGTCGGAGTCCTGCACCTTGAAGCTCGGCCCGAGCGTGTGGCGCAGCTGCTCTTTCACGCTTTCAATCTCAAAGCTCTGGCCCACCTTCACGTACAGAGCGGTGCGGCGGGTGCCGTAGCCCAACAAGCGTTGGGCAAAGGTGAGGGGCACGAAAATGTAGCTGTCATCGACGTGCTGCTCGATGAGGAACACGCCGCCAGCCACCAGGTTTTGCTCGTTGAAGGCATTGGTGGGGTCGAGCTTGAGCATTTTCTTGCCTGGCGTATTGCGCGGGTATAGCAAGCGCATGGGGGCCAGGTGGTTGTTGAGCGTGATGCTCAGCTCGTGCTGCACGCCGGCCCCGACGAGGGCCAGCTCCAGGCTGTCGCGGCGCAGGCGGTGGTCGCCCTCCCGAATGTTGGCATCAATCCGACTCTGGCCAAAGTAGTTGTCCGAGAGGCCACGCATTTTCACCACCATCTGGCGGTTGTGGTATTGCAGTAGGGCATTGTCCTCAATTACCTCGGTGAGCAGGGCCACGCCGGGCGTGTTTTCCAGCTTCATCAGAAAGGTGCGGTCCACATCGAACGCCTTGCCCTTGGTGGCCGAAATAACCAGGTTGGGGTCGGACTTGCCGTAGAGCGTGCGGACCAAGTCCTCCAGCCCGTTGAACACCGAGAGCACGATAATCAGCGCCATAGTGCCCACCGCCACGCCAATCATCGAAATGTTGGAGATGATGGTGATGATGTTGCGCTTGTTCTTGGAACGGAAGTAGCGCCGGGCAATGAGGAGGGGGACGTTCACGGGGGAGCGGTGGCAGACAATAGAGCGGGTTAGCCGGCTTTGCGCATGAAACCGTCCATGAAGTCTTCCAGGCGTTTCAGTCGCTCATCGTACTGCTTCAACACCACGTCCTTTACAGTCGTGATTTCCTTGCGCAGCTCGCGAACATCAAGCTTGATATCCCGGACTTCGTCCAGAAAAATGATATTGAACTGGTCCTGACGCTCATTGGATTTCTCCTGTCGTGCGTTGAATCCTTCCTGGCTTTTCTGAAAGTTCTGGTGCAGGCCAAACATGGCTTCCTGCTGATTCACCAGGCGCAATAGCAGCTCATTTGCCGTCTGCTGCCGGGCCTCCTGGCGCTCCAGGCGGGCCTCCTGGCGCTCCTGCCGGGTATCCTGCCGGTCCAGGCGGTCGGCCAGCATCTGCATCAGCGCTTGAAAGTCGCTTTGTTCAGCCATGAGTAAGAATAGTTGCGATGAATCGGTGAACAAGGTACGCTTTCGCCCTGGAAATGGTCAGAATCTATTTCCAGGCCTTCACAATCAGGCCGGTGCCCGAGTCGTGGGTGGTGCGGGCATCGAGCCAGTTGAGCAGCAGGCAGAACGGGAACGTGATGGCGTAGTACAACGGCAGCACGATGAAAAACAGCCGCGACTGGCCCAGCATCAGAATCGGGTATTTCATGCTTAGGCGCCACGAAATCTGGCCCGGCTCGCCGTAGGCGTAGCGGGCCTCCACGCGCTCGAAGCCGGCCGTGGTCAGTTTCTGCTGAATCTCGCGAATGTTGTAGCCGTCGCGCACGTGCTCCTCGATAAAGCTCGTTTCGGAGTCGCCATGCACGTCGGAGCCGCCCTGGTCGCTGGGCGTGGAGATAAGCAGCATGCCGCCATCCTTCAGCGAAGCGTGGATATTGCGAAACACCTCCACGTCTTCCAGAATGTGCTCCATCACATCGACCGACAGGGCCAGGTCGAAGGAGTTCGGCTCCTGATATAGCACCAAATCCTGCACGGCAAACTGCACGTTTTTACGCCCAATCTGACGAAAAAACGTGTTGGAGTCGGCCACCTGCTCCTCCTTCACGTCCACGGCCAGAATGTTCCACTGCTCGCTCAGCCCGCTCATCCAGTACGTGTATTGGCCGTAGCCGGAGCCGGCATCGAGGATGTTGAGCGGCTGCTGGGTGCGGCCTTTGGCCCAGCGGCGCAGCTCGCGGTGAACGTGCCAGGTGCGGAGCAGCAGCAAATCGAGCAGGTGATAAAACAGCCGGCGCAGCCACGGCGTGCGGTTAAATACCTGGCCGAGCGTCTTCTTAATCGGGTCGTAATACAAAGTGGTGAAATGGTGAAATGGTGAACTGGTGAGTTAAATAGTTAGGCCATGAGGGTTCGAGGCAGCCAGAAGGCTATATCAAACTCACCATGTCACCATCTCACTACTCACCTTTAAAAAGGCGCGGCCGGGTGGGTTTTTCCTCCTCGGGAGCCTCTTCTTTGGGGGCGGCCGGGATGTCGAGCGTGCCCAGAATCTGGTCCATGTGGGCGGCGTAGGCGGCGCTGTCGTCGTGGAAGAAGATAAGCTCGGGCACCACGCGGGCCGTTTGGCGAATGCGCTTGGCCAGTGCCTGCCGAATGGCCTTGGCGTTGTCCTTGATGATTTCGAGGCGCTCGTTGGCATCGTTGCCAATGAGCAGGCTGAGGTACACGCGGGCCTGGCCCAGGTCGGGGGTCACCTTCACCTGGCTGATGCTGGGGGCCAGCCCGCCGCCAAAGAGGTGCGGCAGGTCGCGCTGCAACACGGCGGCCAACTCCTGCTGAAGCAGGCTGCCCATTTTTTGCTGTCGTTTACTTTCCATAATGACCGGCAAAGGTACGAGGGGTTTTATAGGGTAGGAGAGTGAGCGGGTGAAGAGAGAAAGGGTTTCCAAAACAACAGACGTGGCTGTTCCAACACGATACCTTTGCCGCGCACCTTTCGCGTGCAGCCCTCCTACCCTCACACACTCTTACCCTCCCTCCCTCCCTAATCAAGTGCTTCGCTTCTTCAAAAGCTCTTTGCCGGCGCAGCTGCTGGCCCTGCTGGTGCTGGTGCTGGCCCTGCGTCTGCCGCTGCTCTGGCTGGGCCTGCCCGTGACGGCCGCCGAGCTGCGGGCGCTGCTGGTGGGCGAGCGTCTGCACGGCGGGGCCATGCCCTACCGCGACCTCTACGACGGCACGGCCCCGCTGGCCGCCGCCATTTTCGCCGGGCTTGATGCCGTGCTCTCGCGCCCGGTGTGGCTGTACCGGGTGGTGGCGCTGGGCCTGCTGCTGGTGCAGGCCCTGCGCCTGAACCTGGTGCTGAACCGCTACGACGTGCATCCCGAGCGTGGCTACTTGGCCGCCCTTACCTACCTGCTGGTGGGCAGCGTGAGCACCGATTTGGATACCCTCTCGCCGCTGCTGATAGGTCAGACGTTCATCGTGTTTGCGCTGAGTGCCCTGCTGCCCACCTCCCGCGAGGGCTACGACAACCGCCGCCTGTTTCGGGCGGGTTTCCTCGTCGGGCTGGGGGCGTTGTGCTACCTGCCGCTGAGCCTGTTTGTGGTGGTGGGCTTGTTCGCGGTGGTTATTTTTGCCCCCAATTCTTTCCGCAGCTCGTTGCTGCTGCTGTGCGGGTTTTTCTTTCCGTACGCGCTGGTGGCCACCTTTTTCTTCTACACCGGCGCTTTGCCGGGGTTCGGGCAGTTCCATCTCCAGCCGGGCCTGACGGATTTGATTGCCAGCGGCCTGCCCGCCGGCTTGCAGCTGCGCCTGCTGATTGTGCCCGGCATAGTGCTGGCCCTGGCCCTGATGCGGGCCCTGGGCACCTCACTAGGCTTGGTTTTTCAGATAAAGTTTCGGCAGCTGATGCTGGTGTGGCTGGGTGTGGCCTTTGCCGCCGCCGCCGTGGAGCGCGGCACGGCTCCCGGCGTGCTGGTGCTGCTGCTGCCGCCGCTGGCCTATTTCAGCCTGTTTCTGTGGCAGCGCTACCGGCGGGCCTGGGTGCTTGAGCTGGGGCTGCTGCTCATCCTCAACGCGGCGGTGGTGCTGCGCTACCGCGCCCAGGTGCCGCGCCTCGAAGCCCTGCTGCGCATGCCCGCCGAAAGCCGCTTCGGCCTCCAGCCCGACCCGCGCTATGCTGCCCTGCACGGTCAAAACCTACTCATCCTCGGCCCCGATGACCGCGCCTACTTCTACAACCGCCCCGCCACGCCCTACCTCGACTGGACGCTCTCCCAAGCCGATTTCGGCCATTTGAATGAGTACGCTGCCGTGGTGCGCATGGCCCAGCAAATGACCCCCGCACCCCCCGAATACCTCCTCGACCAGGAAAACCAGGTGCCCCGCCTCAAGCAATTGCTGCCCGGCATATTCGGCCCCTACGAAATCACCAGCACGCCCAACCTCTACCGCCGCCGCCCGGCGCGGTAGCCCGGCTTCAGGCCCAGCACCAGGCCGCCGTGCGCCGCTCGGTGGGCAGGTTTCGCAAGAATAAAATCAGCGGCTCCAGGTCGGCGAGCAAGGAGGTGAGCACCACCACGCGACCATCAGCGAGGTGCAGGCGTAGGTAGTCGTACCGCGCCCAGAAGGTGCGGCGGGCGCGGCACGTCACCCGCTCCACGCGGGCCAGGTCGCGCCGCTCGAAGGGTACGCGGAGGCCCGCTTCGTACACCTCCAGCCGGTTTTCGGTGGGCTGAAAAACCAATGTCGTTTCCTGGTTCAGCAGCCAGTAGCGCAGGTGCAGCAGCAGCGCCGGCCCGCTCAATACCACCGTAAACAGCACGAAGCCAAGTGTCAGCAGCCACTCGAACCGACTGGCCGCCGGGCCGCCCAACGCCACGGCCGGCACCACGCTCAGCCCGGCCCCCAGCGCCAGCAGCGGCCAGAACAGCAGCCGCAGCTGCCGCGCCGCCGTGGCCCGGTACGTGTGGGTGCGTTTCGAGAAAAGCCCCGTGAGCCAGCGGGCGGCCCCCAGCAATAGCAGGAGCACCGCCGCCGCTTCGAGCAGCGGGCGCAGAAAGGCAGTAGATTTCATCGACCAGGCCCTACGCGCCCACCTGCACCCAGGCCTCGCCCTCGGTGTGGGCCCGCAGGTGGCCGAAGCTTTCCAGCGCCAGCCCGTATTGGGCAAACACGGCCTGCACCGCCGCGCGTCCGGCCGGGTCCACGCACACCAGCAGCCCGCCCGAAGTTTGCGGGTCGCACAGCCAGTTGCGCTGCTCGTCGCTCACGGCGCTCACCTTGTGGCCGTAGCTGGTCCAGTTGCGAACCGTGCCGCCGGGCACGCTGCCCTGGCTCAAATACGCTTCGGCCGCCGCAATGCGGGGCACTTTGCTGAAGTCGATTTCCGCCGTCAGGCCACTGCCCTCGCACACCTCGGCCAGGTGCCCGAGCAGGCCGAAACCGGTTACATCCGTCAGCGCCGTCACGGCCGGCAGCTTGCTCAGCTCGGCCCCGATTTTATTCAGCTGCATCATCTGGGCCGGCGCGATGGCGGCATCCTCATCCCGCAGAATGCCTTTCTTTTGAGCCGTAGTCAATATGCCCACGCCCAGCGGCTTGGTCAGGTACAGTTCCGAGCCGGCCGTGGCCGTGTCGTTCTGCTTCAGGTCTTTGATATCGACCATGCCCGTCACGGCCAAGCCAAAAATAGGCTCCGGCGAGTCGATGCTGTGGCCGCCGGCCAGCGGAATGCCCGCCTCGGCGCAAATGCTGCGGGCCCCTTCGAGCACGCGCCGCGCTACTTCGGGCGGCAGCTTATCCACGGGCCAGCCCAGCACGGCAATGGCCAGCAGCGGCCGCCCGCCCATGGCGTACACGTCCGAAATGGCATTGGCCGAGGCAATGCGCCCGAAATCGTAGGCATCGTCCACGATGGGCATGAAGAAGTCGGTGGTCGAAATCACCGCCTGGTCCCCGCCAATGTCGTACACCGCCGCGTCGTCGCGGCTGGCATTGCCCACCAGTAGGTTGGGGTGCTGGGGCTGGGCAATGCTGGTGTGCAGCATCTGGTCGAGCACGGCCGGCGCAATTTTGCAGCCGCAGCCCGCGCCGTGGCTGTATTGGGTGAGTTTGTAGTCCATAAGTTTCGAGGGTCGGGGAAGCTGCAAAAGTAAGTCGCCGACTCGGGGCTGAGCCGCAAAAACCTGTACCCCGAAATTTCATTTCGGCCCCCGGAACGATTGGCTTAAGAATCGTCCCAACGTGTCGAAATAAAATTTCGGGGTACAAGTGCTTGGTATCGTCTCCTTACTTAATGGCCACGGGTAGTTCTACGTTTTCCCAGCGCATCACCAGGCCCTTGGTCGTCACCTCATACACCAGCCGTTCGGCCAGGCTGGCGGCTTTGCGGGGCGTTACCGTCACGCGCAGCGCATCCTGCTTCTTATCGTATTTGAAAGCGCCCCACTGGTTGGAGATTTTGTTGAAAACCACGGTCCATTGCTTCTCCGTTGGAATCAGGAAGAAGCCATATTTGCCGGCGGGCAGGGGCTTGCCCTCCACGGTCACGTTCTTGCTGAATTCAACTGTAGTGGCCTCATTGGCCCCGGCACGCCACACGTTGCCGTAAGGCTCCAGCCCACCGAAAATCTTGCGGCCTTTTACTCCGGGGCTGCTGTAGTTCACCGTTACATCGGCTGTCCCAATCTTGCCGGTAGCCGTGGCCGCCGGGCTGGGCCGGGGTTCAAGCAGCGCCCGCGACTGCGGGTTAGGAGGCAGCATAGGCGGCTCCCGTATGGTCGGAGTGGCCTGGGCATATGCGGTACCGGCGCTGAGCGTTGCGGCCAGTCCAAAAATGGCGTGACGCAGTAGGGCGATGGTTTTCATGAAGATTGAGCGTAAAGTGTGGATGAGAAAGTGCAAGCTAACCCAAGTTGCGGAGTAGCGGCGGAGCGGCGATAGAATTAGCTGAAAATCTGTCGCCGCTCCGCGGCTTTACGAGCTTGCTGCCCCTCTTCTAAAAACCTATCGCCGCTACGCGGCTACTCTGCAACTCGGATAAGCCAAGCACGGTAGGAATGCCGTGAAACCCTGCTGGTTTGCTTGGGGTCTCAAAGGCAGTGATTTACAGCCATGGTTGCTTCCGGTGACCAATGGCGTTGTGCCCACCGGCCCAGGCACCGCCGGTGCCGCCGCATTAGGTGGCCTTTCTTGCATTCCGCCGCCCATCGTCGTACCTTTGCCCCCGAAGTTGGTATTCGCTTTAGCAAAGAGGGGACGCGCAGTCCCCTCTTTTTTTGCCCGCTTGTTTCAAAATCTATGTCTTTCGACCGTACCCTAGTGCTGGAAATGCTCCGCGACGCCATCGGCGAGCACGAGCTGTTCATCGT
>JAYULN010000042.1:0-2749 GCA_043763525.1 Hymenobacter sp. | reverse complement strand
AAATGTAGACCGTGTCGCCAGGGCGCAGCCCGGCCAGCATACGGTCGAGTTCGGGGCGCGCCTTGGTGGCACCGGAAGCTTTCTCTTGGAAGATGGTTTCACAGCCGGCCTTGTTAAGGGCGTCGAGTTGTAATTCCAGATTCTGGTCGCGGGTCGAGACGCGGGCGTAACCGATATTCATGGTCAAAGTACAGTTTTCTCATCGCGAAGATACCCTTTCCTATACTTAGATTGCTGAACAAGTTTTCTGAACCGATTCCGATAACTTTACCTGGCTTCTCCGGTAGCGAAACCTCCCGGCTGATTTGTACAGTTAAACGAGCGTTTTGCTTTCCAATCGTTTTGTGAAGAACTAGCCATAAACGTAATCAGAGTATTTACCGTGCGGCAATGCTTAACCGTTGGGCGCATCCGCAGCCCTGGAAATCAGTAGCGACTATTGGCTTCTTGCGCACCTACCCATTTAAGGAATGCGCGTTTCGTAGTACATCCGAATCTTGTAGTCACCTCGAACATTTACAAACTCGTACGACCCGGCCCCGGCTTGGTCGCGGTTAGCCGACGGAGCCGTCAGGTCCAGCGTGAGGGTTTCCAAGGTGGTCGGCACGCCGGAGTCAATTCGTTGCGGTGCTACTACCCATGCGGCTTTGGTCACCGGTAAATCCCGCATGGCGAATAGCGTACTTAAATTTAAATACCCATCCGAGTACGTTAGGGGCAGATTTTGCTGCTGCACGTTGCTGCGGTACGGCGTGGCGTAGGGCCGGAGCGGGGCGGCCGACGCCAAGCCGTATTCTACCCGCAGGTTGACGCTGCCGAGGTAGTTGGGCAAAGCGACTACTTCCAGGGATTTGAAAAACCGGGTTCCTACCGTGACCGTGTGGTCGACGGTGGCGGCATCACCGGCGGAGTTCAGGGCCGTGAGGGTAATGGTATGGGTGCCGGTGGTGGCAAAAGCGAAACTCGGCGTGGGTCCAGTGGCGGTTTGCCCGTCGTCGGTATGCCAGTTGTACGAAGCGGCGTTGGCGCTGGTGTTGGTGATGGAAACGGACTCCCCCGTTTCCACTACGGTGCGGGAAATGGCGAAGACGGGCACCGCTGCTGGCGTGGGGTCTGCTTTTTTGCCGCAAGCAACCGCGAGCAGCAACAGAAATAAGGGTAGCTTTTTCATGACGGAGATGAATGGAATTAAGAAAGGGAAATATCGTCGGCACTGCTCCGCGCTGGGACGGCCACCAGGCTAAAGATAGGCGGAGCCTGCCGGTGCGCTGGGCCAGCGCACTGGCAGGCTCCGCCCTATTCCAGCACCACGCGGGTGGTGCGGGTGCTGGCGGTGCCGGTCAGGCGCAGCAGGTACAGTCCGCGCGGCAAGTCGCCGGTGGCCACGGTGGCAGTGCGCTGTGTGAGCACCTGCTGGCGCACGGGGCGACCCACTTCGTCGAGCAGAGTGAGGGTGAGCGCGCGCGCCGTAGGCTGCTCCACCAGCACGTGGTCGGTGGCCCGCGTGGGGTACACCTGCACGTCGGCCAGGGCCTGGGGGAGGCGGCTGGCGCTCACGGTGCCGCTACGGTTGAGATAGGTGTGCATGGTGTTGCTGCCAGCGCAGCCCACCAGTACGTCGGGCCGGCCGTCGCTGTCCATGTCGGCAATTTGCAGCAGCGTGGGGTTGACGCCGGTGGCCAGCACCAAGGGCGGAATGGTGGCGTAGGCGAGCGAGGAGTTGGTGCCGTTGTGCGGGTACACCAGCAGCTGGTTGGCGGCCGTAACCACCAGCAGCTCGGGCCGGGAGTCTTGGTTGAGGTCGGCCAGCAGCACCCGGCGCGGCGACACAGCGAGTTGGTAAGAGTATTGCCGGTTGAAGCTGAACGTGGGGGTAGTGCGCAGCACCATCACCTCGTTGCTGCCGGCGTAGGCCACGGCCAGGTCGGTCAGTTGGTCGCCGTCAATGTCGGCGGCGGCTGTGCTCACCGGCCCGCGGCCGGTGGTTTGCATGTTCACGCGCTCGGTGGTGGAAAAGTAGTAAAAGCCCTGGGCGAGCACCCCGGCCACCACGTGCACCCGGTCGGCGGCCGAATCGGCCATCACGATGTCGGGCGCCGCGTCGGCGTCGAAATCGCCCACGGCCAGGTTGGTGGTACGGTTGCGCACGAGGTCGAAGTAGGGCGTGGCAAACGACCCAACGTTGCTGTAGCTCGGCGAGGTCACGTCGTTGACGTACTGGCCCCGGTGGATGAAGCTGCCGAACGTGGTGGGGTAGGTGTAGAGGAAGCCGGGATTGATGGCCTGGTGCAGTTGGGTTTGCAGCAGCACGGGCCAGTAGCTGGGCTGGCCCGTGCCGAAGGCGGGCGACAGCACGCGCCGCACGAGCAGGCCGGTGGTGTCGCCGTCGTCGCGCAGCATGGTCCACTGGGCGCTGGGGCCGCTCAGGGCCATCAGGTCGGCGTGGTAGGTGCCGGGCTGGCGATTGAAGGATACCAGCCCGGTGGGTAGTTGGCCCACGGCGTAGGTATGCTGAGCCGTAGGGTAGGTACCGGCGGCCGAGCGCAGGTATAGCGCCACCTGGCCCAGATTGCGCTCGCACACGGCCAGGTCGCGGCGGTTATCGTGGTTGAAGTCGCCGGTGGCAATGGCCGTGAGGCCGGCGCTGGCGGGCAGGGTAGCCACGGCACCGGCTTGTAGCTGGACGGTGGAGCCAGTTTGCGCATGAGCCGCGCCGATAATGCCCGTCATCAACGCAATAATTGGTAAT
>JAYULN010000041.1:0-6774 GCA_043763525.1 Hymenobacter sp. | reverse complement strand
AAAACCGCCGTCTGGCATATCCTGGACCGCGTCGGGCAGCAATACACCATTCAATTTGCCCCCTAACACTGGCTGATTAATTATGGCTAGTTACTTATAAGCAACAAATAAATCCTTCATAATCCAAAACAAGTAAAATAAGGGTGTTTCATTACCGCAGCTGCTCCTTCAGCAGCTCCATCTCAATCGACGGGGCCACCTTCTCATACAGTACCCGGTAGGCCGCTGTGGTAATCGGCATATGCACCTTCAGCTTCTTGTTCAGTTCGTAGATGCTTTTCACGGCGTAATAGCCCTCGGCCACCATGTTCATTTCGAGCTGGGCTGATTTCACGGAATAGCCGCGGCCCACCATGCCGCCGAAGGTGCGGTTGCGCGAAAACTGCGAGTAAGCCGTCACCAGCAAGTCGCCGAGGTAGGCCGAGGCCGACAGGTCGCGGGCCTGCGGGTCGATGGCTTGCAGGAAACGGCGGATTTCCTGCACGGCGTTGCTCACCAGCACGGCCAGAAAATTATCGCCGTAGCCCACGCCGTGGGCAATGCCGCCGGTTAGCGCAATGATATTTTTCATCACGGCGCAGTACTCGATACCGTCGAGGTCGAGGGCCGGGTAGGCTTTCACGTAGCGGTTGCGCAGCAGCTCGCAGAACTCCAGCGCCAGGCCGGCATCGGGCGAGCCGATGGTGAGGTAGCTCTGCTTTTCGAGAGCTACTTCCTCAGCGTGGCAGGGGCCGGCAATCACGCCCAGCTGGGTGCGTGCCAGCCGAAACCGTTCGGCCACGTAGTCGGTCACGAGCTGGTTTTTGCCCGGAATCATGCCCTTGATGGCCGAAATAACTTTCTTGTGCTTCAGCACGTCGCGGTCGAGCTTGTCGAGCACGGGCTGCACGAAGGCGGCAGGCACGGCCAGCACCAGCCAGTCGGCTTCCTCAATGGCTTCCTCCAGGTCGGTGGTGGGGTACACGCGGTTCAGGTCAAACTGCACGGCCGAGAGGTAGCGGGGGTTGTGGCGGGTGCGCAGCAGGTGCTGCACGTCCTCCTTCGAGCGCAGCCACCAGTCGATGCGCGCGCCGTTTTCGGAGAGAATTTTGGTGAGAGCGGTGGCCCAGGAGCCGCCGCCGAGCATGGCAATTTTTTCCAAGGGATGGGAATTTTTTTTGAGAAACTAAGAACGTCATGCTGAGCTTGCCAAAGCATCTTTACCTCAGTAGTAAATAGAATTACTTGCGCGGTAGAGATGCTTCGACAAGCTCAGCATGACGTTCGATAGTGCAGGCCTGCATTACAGCCCTACTTGGCCGCGTCCGGGTCTTCCTTCAGCGCCTCCTTATTCAGGGTCTTCGCATCTTTAATTTCCACCGTCGCGCCGTCCTTCAAGGTCTTGGCAATGGCGCGGAACGGGCCGCTCACCACCTGGGCTCCGGCCGCTACGCCACTCGTCACCTCAATGTTCTGGAAATCGCTGATGCCGGTTTTCACCGGGGTCATCACCGCCTTGCCATCCTTAATAATGAACACCACTTCCTGAATTTCGGCCTTGGGCGCAGCTTTGCCATCCATGGCCGTGGCCGAGCCACTGCCGCGGCTGCCACCGCTCACGCGCACGCCGCCTTTCTCATTGCCTTTGCTGGCCACCGAGTCGGAACGAGTGGTCACGGAGGCCAGCGGCACGCTCAGCACGCCCGACTTACGGTCGGTGATGATGTCGACCGAAGCCGTCATGCCGGGCCGGAAGGGCACGATTGTTTTGCCCTTCACCGTGCGCATCAGGTGCTTGTAGCTCTCGGGCAGCAGGCGAATGCGGACTTCAAACTCGGTTACGGCCTCGGCCGTGAGGGCATCTTTGGCGGTGTTGGCAATGTTGGTGACCAAGCCACGGAATTTCTCTTTTTTGCTGGCGTAGGCATCCACTTCCACCTCCACCGAGTCGCCAAGGTTCACGTTATTCACGTCGTTCTCGTTCACGTTCACGCGCACCTCCATGTTGTTGAGGTTGGCAATGCGCATGATTTCGGTGCCGGCCATTTGGCTGGTGCCCACCACGCGCTCGCCCTTTTTCACGTTCAACTTGCTCACCGTGCCGCTCACCGGGGCATAGATGGTGGTTTTGTTGAGGTTTTTGCGGGCTTCTTCCAGCGAGGCCGAGGCCGCGCTCACGGTGCTTTGCGTGGCCCGAATGGACTGGCGAGCGCTGTTAATTTCTTCCTGCGAGGCATTGTAGGCGGCCTGGCTGGCTTCGTATTCGGCCTGCGAAATTACCTTCTGCTTGTATAGCGAGGCGTTGCGGCGGTAGCTGAGCTCGGTTTGCTTGGCCGAAGCCATCAGCTGTTGGAGGCGGGCCTGGGCCTGGCCCACGTTGGCGCGCTGGGTGCCCACCTGGGCGCTCTGCATGTTCACCTGGGCCTGGTAGTTGTCGGGCCGGATGCGGAGCAGCAGCTGGCCTTTGCGCACCGAGTCGCCCTCATGCACATACAGCTCGATGATTTCGCCGGACACGTCGGGCGAAATCTTTACTTCGGTTTCGGGCTGCACCTTGCCCGAGGCACTCACCTTCTCCACAATGTTAGCCGGCCCGGCCTTGGCCATCAGCACTTCTACGCCGATGGGCTTGCCAATCAAGCCTTTCTTTTTGGCTATGGCGTAACCCCCAATCAGGACCACCACCAGGCCCAGCAAAATAAAGAGTAAACGGTTGTTTTTCATGAGGTTTCATTCAACATTTATCAATTAACATTCAACATTCGCCGAGTGGTAAACGCAGCTGTTAAATGATAAATGTTAATTGTTAAATGATTAAAGTGAAAGCGGCTTGCCCTGGTAAAAATCCAGCACCTTGCGCCGGAAAACGAAGCTGTATTTGGCCTGAATGCGGTTCGACTCAGCGGCGGTCAGGTTGTTTTTGGCGATGTTGAAATCGGTACCGTTCAGCAAGCCGTTGTTGAAGCGAATTTCGGCGTTGCGCTGCGAGAGCGTGAGGGCGGCTACCTGGCGCTTGGCGGCCGAGTATTGCAGCTGGGCGGCGCGGGCATCGACGAAAGCCTGCTCGATGCTCTGGCGCAACGTGAGGCGGGCCTGCTCGGCCCGCACCCGGCTCAGCTCCTCGTTGATAAGGCTGCGCTGCACGTTGGTACGCACTTGCAAGCCGTTGAGAATGGGCACGGAGAGGGCAAATTGAATGGTTTTGCCGATGTTGTTATTGAGCTGATTGAAGAAGCCGGTGGGCAGAAACTCGAAAGTGGGCTGCCCCGGCGTGAGCACGACATACGGGGAAGGCTGCGGATTACCGGGGTTGCTCGGGTCGACCTGGAACACGGGCAGCGCGGAGCCGGGCATTACGTCGCCGGTTAGGCGGCGGGTGAAGGCCGACGACGAGTAAGCCGTGGAAGCAATGCCCGCCAGCGACAGGCGCGGGTAGTAGCCCCCGCGGGCCAGGTCGATGCTGCGCCGGGCACTCTGCACGCGCAGGTCGGCCGCCTTTATTTCGGGCAGGGTGCTGGTGGCCGTTTGGTAAGTGGCTTCGAGGTCGAGGCTGACGGGGGGCTCGTTGTCGGGGTCGGCCAGCTGCGGCACGTCAATCTGGAAGTTGGCGGCCGAGGCCGGGTCCAGGTTCAGCAGCTGCACGAGGTTGAGGCGGGCAATGTCGCGCTGGTTGGTGGCCGTGATGACGTTCAACTCATCTGAAGCCAATTGCGACTGGCTGTCGAGCAGGTTGCTTTCGGCCACGCTGCCGGCCTTCAGCAGAATCTGGGCGCGGGCCACCTGGGCCTGCGAGCTGGCCACGCGGCTCTGGTTCGAGCGAATGAGCTCCTCGCCCAGCAGCAGCTGCAAGTAGGCCGAGGCCACGTTCAGCGACAGGTCGTTGCGGGCCTTGTCGGTATCACGCAGGCTGGCCTCGTAGTCGGCCTCGTTGCGCTTGATGGTGTTGCGCAGCTGAAAACCCTGAAACAGCACCACCTGCGACTGCGCCGAAAAATTGTTCGACCGGATAGTCTGGCTCTGAAACTCGTAGGTAACCGGGTTCACGTTGGTGCCGAAGTTCCAGGTCTGGGTGCCGTTCAGGTTGGCCGTGGGCAGCAGCGCGGCCTTGCTCTGGCGCAGTACCTGCTGGCTGTTGCGCGTATTCAGCACGTTCTGCCGCACGGTCAGGTTGTGTTCCAGGGCGTAGTCCACGGCCCGTTGCAGGGTAAAAGGGCCGGTGGCCGGCTGGGCGGCGCTGCCCAGCGCGGCAGCGGGCGGCGAGGCCGGCCGGGCCGGCGTTTGGGCCCGGCCGGCCGGAGCCGCGCCCAGCAGCATGCCCACCAGGCCGGCCAAAGCCAACGGTCCGGAACCGGCCGCAAAATGTGTAGTCCTTCGTTTCATTACGCAGAAAATATGGTGCTTCAAGGTAGAACAATCGGTATTCGGGACTTTTTATTACACCGCCGCCACGTTATTCCAGGGTGGGGATGTAAGTAATGCGCTGCACCCAGCTTAGCTGACGCAGATAGGCCAGGGTTATTTCCTTAATCGGGCTGTCCATTTCGATAAACTGCCGGGCGGCGTCGTTGCGGCCCTTCCGGCTCACAAACATGGTGGCGATGTTGCAATTGTCGTGGGCGATAACCGAGGCAATGAAGGCAATGGAGCCGGGCACGTCGTTGGCATCGATGATGAGCGTGTGCAGCGAGCCCGAAAAGTCGGACGGGAAGCCGTCGACCTCCACAATGCGAATAACGCCGCCCCCCCGGCTCTGGCCCAGCACTTCCACGCGGTAGCCGGTGGCGGCATCCAGCAGGTTCAGCTTGATGGTGTTGGGGTGCATGGTAGAAGCATTGCCCACGCTCTGAAACGTGTATTTCAGGCCGGCCTCGGCGGCGTGGTCAAACGCCGTGCGAATCCGGGTATCGTCGGGCGCGTAGCCCAGCAGCCCGGCCACAATGGCGCGGTCGGAGCCGTGGCCCTCGTAGGTGCGGGCAAACGAGTTGTAGAAGGTGATGACCGCCTCGGTGGGCACAGCCCCCAGAATGCGGATGGCGGCCCGCGCAATGCGCACCACCCCGGCCGTGTGCGACGAGCTCGGCCCAATCATCACGGGCCCAATCATATCAAAAATGCTGGATTTTTCGGCCATGGGCTTGCGCCGTCCTGTTGGTTACGCGGCTAAAAGTAGCGGATGGAAGCCATATCGGGCGGCTGAGGTGGGCCTTCGGTACCCCGGCCGGTTCGTTGCACTAGCGGGCGGGCTGAGAGTTGAAGTCAATCGACAAAGATGCTGCGTTGGCAAGCAAGTTGCGGAAGGTCCGAAAAAGCTTGCTCCCGCCCCCGCCCGACTTCTATAAGCTCAGTATTTTAACGATATTTGACCCGGCACCACCCAGCCATTTATTCCCCTCCCCTCATTTCACCCACTGCGCTACTTATGTCCGACCACCCCACCCCGGACGAGTTTTCCCCCGCCGTATTCGAGCAGCTGCGCCGCCTCCAGGCCAGGTACGCCCCCGATGGCCAGGACCTGGCCGCCTATCTCGAAGGTCTCTACCACGCCAAGTACATCAACTACTGGGATTACATCGAGCTCGACACGCTGCTCTCGCTCCAGCGCCCGCTCACCAATATCCCCGACGAGCGAATTTTTATCATGTACCACCAGATTTCGGAGCTCTACTTTAAGCTCTGCCTCTGCGAATACGAGCAAATCGGCGGCTTGCAGCAGCCCACTTTGGGCGAAGTCGTGCTACGCCTGGGCCGCATCAACCGCTATTTCGACAACCTCATCGACTCGTTCGATGTCATGGTCGACGGCATGGACAAGCAGCAGTTTCTCGATTTCCGCATGGCCCTCATGCCCGCCTCGGGCTTCCAGAGCGTGCAGTACCGCATGATTGAGATTGCCAGCACCGCCCTCGAAAACCTTACCGACAAAGTGCGCCGCCAGGCCCTGGGCGAGGCCTCGGCCCACGACTTCGACCAGCTCCTGGGCTGCATCTACTGGAAAGCCGGGGCTACCATAGAAGCCAGCGGAGCCAAGGCCCTTACCCTCATCGAGTTCGAGCGCAAGTACACCGCCGACCTCGTGCGCCACGCCGAAGCCTACCACGACCGCAACGTGTGGACCGTAGTGCAGCGCCTGCCCGAAGAGGACCGCCAGCACCCCCGCCTGCTGCGCGCCCTGCGCCAGCTCGACATCAGCGTGAACGTGAACTGGCCGCTAATGCACTTCAAATCGGCGGTGCGCTACCTCCAGCGCAACCCCACCGACGTGGCCGCTACGGGCGGCACCAATTGGCGCGAATACCTGCCGCCCAAGTTCCAGCGCCGCATTTTCTACCCGCAGCTCTGGAGCAAGCAGGAGTTGGAGGATTGGGGCAAGGGCTGGGTAGAAAGCGTGTTGGAAGAAGGCGTGAAGGCGTAAGGCGAAATAGCCCTGATAAATGACTGACGGTATGCAAGTAATTTATAACGCTGTCGTGTGGTCATTGCCCGACGCTTTAGCACCAGGTACCATGTATCCTTTTTTTCGAGGTTTTCAGTGTTGAGATATTGTTTATACTTGCTGAAAGCCGAGTAAGTTATTATCCCTTGCCAAGCCCCGGTCCGCAAGGGCCTTGTCCTTACCCAAAACTCTGGAAAGCGCCGGCCGGTAGGTCGGCGCTTTTTTGGGCTTTAGTGGTCAGGTAGTTGCGCGGCCATCTGGACGCCTTCGACGAGCAGGCGCAAGCTCATGCGTCCGAGCCAGAGGGTTTGCCAGCCGGGCGGGCCATCGCCCGTGCGGCCGAGGTGCCCGCCGAGCGCGGC
>JAYULN010000040.1:0-6787 GCA_043763525.1 Hymenobacter sp. | reverse complement strand
TTGAGGTTCATTCTTTCAACGAGCAACGAACAGTTAAGCAACTGCTGTTACGCAGTGCGTTGGTTTAGCGCCGCTGGGGACGTAGCGCGACCGGTGTCGTTCGCGCTACAACCTACCGCGTAACATCAGTTAAGCAAAACCACCGTCATGCCTCATCCTACGTCCGCAGAGCCGAAGCATCCCCTTGCTGCCCCCTGGCCGCATGCGGCAAGGGGGCAGCAAGGGGGCGGTGAGGCGGTGAGCCCGGCCCGTTGCGGAGGAGGCCGGGGTGGCTATCCGGCCCGGAAGGCGTGCCCAACTGCCCAGCCTAGAGCCGCCTCCCGGTCTATGCCCCGCCCCTACAAGCATTCTGTTTACTGGTTCGGAAACCGCTCTATGGGGCATCTCCTCCGGTGCAAACTATTTCCATGGCGTTAGAACAGCACCCCGACCTCCAGCAGGGCCCGGCTTTGCGAGGCACTGTTGCCCGCCGCGCCAAAGGCAGCACCTTCGGCCGTGTGAGTGGCCTGCACGAATGAAAGTTCGGTGCGCCCAAAAAAACGCTCGTACTGATAAGTCGGCGTGGCCGTGATGGAAAAGGCGTTGCTGCCCGCGCCGTACAGGAGGTTGGGAGCCCCTTGCTCAGCTTCTCCGGTCGATGCCAGGTATTCGAGGCGGAAGGGCAGCCGCAGTCCCGAATTCGGCACCGCGTAGCTAGCCAGTACTGCCGCCGCCGCCGTGGTGCCTTTTTGCGTGGTGCCAATCACCGGGCTGGCCGGCACGTATGTGTATTGCAGGTAAGGCTGGAAAGTCCAGGGGCCGGCCGTACGCGTATAAATCAGGTTATACAGCTGCTCGTTGTTTTGGTACAGGGGCGTGGCCGAGGTGGCAATATCGGTTCGGCTCAGGCTGCCAGTGGCAATCAGGGCCAGGCTGTTGGTGCTGTTGAGCGCAATGGTAGCGGCCCCCGAAAGCCAGTTGTACTTCTTCGAGTACTGACCGTCGTTGTAAGCCACGGCGAACACCACCGGGCCGGCGGTGTAGTTCAGCTGCACGCCGCGATTCACCGCGTTTTCCTGGTTCCACAACAAGCCCCGCTGAATGTTCATGTTCTCGAAGGAGAAGGTGTACTCGGCACCCATCAGCGTCGGCAGCTTGCCCACCTGCACGGAAAAATTTCTGGTGGGCGCAATTTTCAAATATCCCTGGGGGAAAACCCCAAAAAAGTCATCGGTGGCCAGGCCCGACCGGATGGAGGCCACGCCCAGCGCCGGAACGGCATAGCCCCCCACCTGCACAAAAAACTGCACCACGCCCGCGTTCTTCTGAATGAATATTTGGCCGTTGCTGATGTCGGAACGGAAGGTTTTATCGCCCGAAACCGCATTGGTTTGCACCTGAAACAAGCTACTGGCAACCCCGGATACATAGACCGTTCCAAGCAGCTTGGATTTGAATGCCAGTGGGTTGGGATTGATGGTTAAGGGGCCGGCCATGCCCGGTATCGACACGGGCGAGGTCGGGCCAGCGGGCGGCGTTTGGGCCAGCGAGTCGTTGAATACCGGTTGAGCCGCCGGAACGGCGGGCGCGGTAGCGGGGGCGTTCTGCGCCCCGGCCGCGGCTGCTGCCAAGACCAAACCCAGGGTTAATAAGGACTTCATGAAAAAAATGAATTGAAATGCACCTGCGTATTTTTTCAGGGGCCCCGACCCGTGCCATACGGTTACCGAAACCCTGAAATTTAGGAACCAGGGTTTTGGCCATTATTGCCTGTATACGTTGTGTTTACGTTGGGTCAGGGGAGGAAATAACGGTTGAGAAGCCACTAAGTCGTTATTCAGAAGTAACCGAGTTTTCAGTTGCTCGTTGTCAGTCAAACGCTCACAGCAGCTTCCAAGGTAGTGTACGTGCCCCGGTCCGACGGCGGAGCCGTCCGACCGGTTGTCGTTTGCACCAATCTGGAAACCGCTCTATCAGCGCACTAACCCCCGACAACTACTGCCCGATAACTTACTACTCTGTTTGTGGGCCGGGGCCAGCGCGTCGAGCGCCAGGTTCAGCGGCAACACATTCACCACTTGGGGGCCAGCACGCCGCCCGTGGTGTTGGCCTGCACCAGCGCGGCGAGGCGGGCCCGCGCCACGCGTGCCACCCGCACCCGCGCCCCCCTGGGGCGAGCGGTGCGGGTCGGGGTCCGAGCCGCTGGCCGTAAGTAGCCCGGCGGGCACGTCGGCGGCGCGTAGGCCGGGGTTTCGCAGCACCAGCGTATCGAGCCGGGGTCTTCTACCTGCGCCAGGTATTCGGGGTTGCCCGGTCCCTGGTTCGAACCGTTCGAGCCCTGGGTGCTGTAGTCCACGGCCGAGGGCCGGGTGCTGAAATAATCGGTCCGGCTGAACTGCTGGCCCACGTTGGCGAAGCCCACCACCCGGCCGTGCTGGCGAAGCTGCACGCCCTCGCCGTGGCCGGGGGCCAGCTGGGCGGCCGCCCACACCAGGGCAGGGCAAACGACGCGGCAAAGCACCGGCAGGGGCCGGGCTAAGCGCGGGGCGGGGAGCGTAGCGGGCAGCCGAAGCTGCACCGGCGCCCGATGTGCGCTCCGCTTCCGCGCGGACTCGCAAAGCCCCCGCTACTGCCGCGCTACAGGCCGTACTCCTGAATTTTGCGGTACAGCGTTTTGGTGCCGATGCCCAGTTGCCGGGCGGCTTCCATCTTATTGCCGCTGGTTTCCTGCATCACCTGCCGAATCTGGCGCTTTTCGAGGCTGCGGAGCGACTTGTCGTTGTCGTCGCTCACGCCGTCGGCGGGTTGGGATTGCAACTCGGGCGGCAGGTCGTCGGCGGTGAGGGGCTGGCCGTCGGGGGCGAGGATGGCGGCACGTTCCAGCACGTTTTTCAGCTCGCGCACATTGCCCGGCCAGTCGTAGCGGGCGAGGATGGCCAGGGCCTCGTCGTCGAGGCCGGGCAGGCGCTTGCGCAGCTTGGCGGCAAACACTTGCAGGAAGTGCCGGGCCAGCGGGGCCACGTCGGCGGGCCGGGCTTTGAGGGGCGGCACCGCCAGCGTGAACACCGAGAGGCGGTAGTACAAGTCGGCCCGGAAGTGGCCCTCAGCGGCCTCCTGGCGCAGGTTGCGGTTGGTGGCCGCCACCAGGCGCACGTTCACGCGGGTGGGTTTGGTGTCGCCAATTTTGAGGAATTCCTGGCCTTCGAGCACCCGCAGCAGCTTGGCTTGCAGGCCCAGCTCCAGCTCGCCAATCTCCTCCAGAAACAAGGTGCCGCCGTGGGCTTCCTCAATCAGCCCCTTCTTATCGGCCAACGCCCCCGTGAAGGCCCCCTTGCGGTAGCCAAACAGCTCCGACTCCAACAATTCGCGCGAAAACGCGCTGCAATTCACCGCCACAAACGGCTTGCTCCGGCGCGGGCTGGCCTGGTGAATGGCCTGGGCAAACAGCTCCTTACCCGAGCCGGTGGGGCCTTCCAGCAGCACCGTGCTGTCGGTGGGGGCTACTTGCTGGGCCAGGTGCTTGGCCTGTTCCAGCGCGGCGGAGGGGCCAATCATCGAGGCGAATTCGTACTGCGCCCCCATTTTTTTCTCCAGGTCGGCCACCCGGCGCTGGAGGCGGGCTTTTTCCACGGCCCGCGCCACTACCACGATGAGCTGGTCGTCGGAATCGCCCTTGATGAGGTAGTCGAACGCGCCGCGCTTCATGGCCGTTACACTGTCGGCAATGGTGCCGTAGGCGGTCAGGAGGATGATTTCGGCCAGCGGCGCGGCGGCGCGGTAGCGCGGAATGAGGTCGGGGCCGTGGCCGTCGGGCAGCTTCACATCGGAGAGGATAACGAGCACCTCGGCGGCGTGCTGGGCCAGGGTTTCGAGGCCGCGCCGGGCATCGGGGGCGGTGAGCACGGTGTAGCCTTCCAGCTCCAGCACGCGGGCCACTACCCGGCGCAGGTCGGCTTCGTCGTCGATGAGCAGCAGGGTGGGCGTGGGCATGGGCGAAGCAGTGAAAGGGGGAGGTGGGGAATTGGCGAGGTTTGTAGGCCGAACCGTGGGGGGCGGGGCGGCATCCGCCGATTGCCGCTGGGTGCGCCACCAAAAATATTGGGCGGCCGGCAAAAGTACGCGTACCACCAGCGGCCGGGCGGCGTTTAGCGGCCGGGGCTTTTCGGCCGGCGGGCAGTTCGTTACGTAATACCTATACTTCGCCCCACAACCTTGCCCAGCGTTTCTTCTATGCCGATTTTTGCTTCCGTGGGCCTGCCCGTGCCGCGTTTTTTTCGTTGTTTCCGGCTCGTTGGGGCTTTTTTTGGAGCGGTAGCCTTGCTGAGCGCCTGCGGCACCGAACCCACCGAAACCACGGCCCGCAAGCCCGCCAAAGGTTCTCATACCGTGGCCGAAGCTCCCGCCGCCCCCAAAGCCACTCCGCTGAACGTGAGCGTGTACCTCGAATATTCGGGCGGCATGAAGGGCTTCGTGCCGCGCGGCTCGGCCGCCACCCAGCCCACCGAGTTCCAGCAGCGCATGGGGGCGCTCATCACCGAAACCCAGGTGAGCCCGGCGGTGGCTACGCGCAAGTATTTCCTCTGCGAAAACGCGGCACCCAAGGCCATCAAATTCGACCAGCTGCGTAACCTCGTGCAGGGCAACGTGGCGCAAGCCGCCCTTGGCACCGAGCTGCCCCAGATGCTGGCCGGCATCCTCCGCCAGCCCAATGCCACCGAGGAAGTGAGCGTGGTTATCTCCGACTTTATTTACGGCCCGGAGGACGGGTCGGCGTTCTCGCAGCTGCCCAACCTCATCCGTACCGCCATTGCGCCCGTCAGCCAGCAGCAATTGGCCGTGGCCGTGTTCGGCGAGGCTTCGCGCTTCTACGGCCGCTACTTCCCGGCCGTGAAAACCCCCGTGCCCAAGCGCACACTGAAAGGCGAGAAGGTGCCGTATTATATCTGGGTGATTGGCCCGCCCGCGCTGGTGGCCCGCTTCACGGCCGAGGTATTTAAGCACGCGCCCGCTCAGCAGGCTTTTTTTGGGCTGAAAACGAGCCGGCCGGCCTTCGCGCCCCTGCTCACCAAGCTAATGGACCCGAAATTAAAATCGAGCGGCGGCACTGTCTACGCCGAAAACAACGGCCTGACCCTGAACCCTTCCGACGACCCGGTGGATTTTTCGGTGGGAATGAATTTGAAAGAATTGCCCGCCGCGTGGCAGCAGCCGGCCTTTTTGGCCCAACATCTGCAAGTGCGCCTGCCCAACGGCCAGGCCAGCCTGTTGCCCAACTCGGTGCGCACCCTCACCGATGAGGAGCAGAGCGGCCAGCCGGTGCTGGCTCCGTTTAGCCACGTGTTGCGCCTGCGAGTGAGCAAGCTGGCGGCTCCCACCGCCACGCTCACCGTGAGTTTGCCCGCCCCGGAAACGCCGGACTGGGTTTCGGCCTGGAGCACGACCAACGACAATACGCCCACGCCCCGCACGTTTGGCCTCGACCAAATCCTGGCCGGCGTTCGCCAATCGTATCCAACCCCGCTGCCCGCCGTATTCACGGTTCAGCTTTCACTTAAAAACGACAAATAATCGGTGCCTGGTGGCTGACGTTAACAACCAGGCACCAGGCACCAGGCACCAACAACCACGCACCACGCACCAACCCAATGCAAACCTTCTTCACCAGCCTGTACTCGGCCCTGATTTCCATCTTCCAAAGCCAGCGCCCGGCCGATTACGGCTTGTACAAAACGGACTTGTTTTCGCTCGTGGGCTGGAGTACGCTGGGCATGAGCCTATTGTTGGTGCTGGCCTATTATTACGTGTTCAATTCGGCGCTACGCACGGGCCTGTTCCGCACCCCGCACTGGGCCCTGACCTTGGCGCTGGCCGCCGGCCTGGGCACCTTTCTGGCCAACAGCCTCAGCAAAAGCCACGGCGCGGAGGCCAGTAGCTACCTCGGCTACTTTATGGTGGTGAACATGCTGGTGGCCGCGCTGTGGTTCCTGCTGCTGTCGGTGCTGCTGAAACGCTGGAGCACGTATGCCCGCACCACGCCGTTTGTGGGGCCATTCTAGGGGAGTTATGAGTTATGAGTTGTGAATTGAAATCGGGAGGCGCAAATGAGAATTTTCGCTTTAGGGTTTCGCTCTTAATGAGTAACCGCCAACTCATAACTCATAACTCATAACTTTTAACTCATAACTCGAAAGAATGAAGCTCTTCATCTTCGCCGTGGGCGGCACCGGGGCCCGCGTGCTGCGCTCGCTCACCATGCTGCTGGCAGCCGGCATCCGCATTCCGAACTGCGACCAGGTGGTGCCCGTCCTCATTGACCCCGACACCCAGAACGGCGACGTAACCCGCACCGTGGCCCTACTCAAGCGCTACGCCCGCATCCACGAAGCCTTGTATGGCGATGGCCAGAAGGAAAAAACCGGCTTCTTCAGCCAGCCCCTGAATACGCTGGCCCACCTGAACACCAGCGGCGGCGGTGAGGAGCTGCGCGACTCGTTTGTGTACGACTTCGGCGGCATCAGCCAGCCCTTCCGCGACTACCTCAAGTACAACGACCTCTCAGTGGAAACGCAGGGTCTGGTCGATTTGCTCTTTACCCAGGACAGCCTCGCGGCCAACCTCGATGTCGGTTTCCGCGGCTCGCCCAACGTGGGCTCGGTGGTGCTGAACGCGGTGGTGCAATCCAAGGAAATGCGCTACCTCGCCCAAAGTCTGCAGGACGGCGACCGGGCGTTTTTCATCAGCTCGATTTTTGGGGGCACGGGCGCGGCCGGCTTCCCGCTGCTGGTGAAAAACCTGCGCGACCCCAACT
>JAYULN010000039.1:0-2759 GCA_043763525.1 Hymenobacter sp. | reverse complement strand
CAATTTCGAGGTGGTCGTAGCCTTCGAGCAGGTACAGGCTCAGCACCACGCGGTAGCCGTCGGGCAGCTCCTGAATGCAGCGGCGCAGCACGTCGGCGCGGTAGTGGGTATCGGCTTCGTCCTCATACGAGGGGCCGCTGGCTTCGGCGGGCTCTTCGTGGTGCTGCTCGCCCAGCGGCACCAGCGCCAGCCGCCGCTGCCGCAGGCAATTGATGCTTTTATTCACCACAATACGCTTCAGCCAGGCCCCAAAAGCCGAGTCGCCCTTATAGCTGCTCAGCTCCCGGAAGGCGCTCAGAAACGACTCCTGGAGCACATCTTCGGCTTCGGCATAGTCACCGGTGATGCGCAGGGCCGCATTGAACATGGCCTTCGAGTAGCGCCGGTAAATTTCGGCCTGGGCCTGGCGGTCGTTCAGCCGGCAGCGCTCCACCAGCGGGGCGTTGATGTCGACGTAAGCGGAGGTAGCAAAGGCTTCCATGCAGAATGGCGGATTGTTGAAGAGCTTAAGCAAGCAAAGGACAACGCAACCCCAAAGATGGTTGCAGACGGATTAGACACCCGTAACTTGTCTGCAAATTAACCTTTTTCTACTATGTCGAAGTCCCCCGTTTTCTACCGCTGCCGCACCGCCCTGCTCCTGCTAAGTGCGGCCCTGATTCTTAGCAATTGCTCAAAAAGCGAATCTGATGCCTCGTCGGGCTTGTTCGTAAACTTCGGCCCCGGCGAGGGCTTCAGCTACCGAACTGGGAACAACCTGCCGGCAGGCTACGAAGACCCCACCGACTGGCAGCTCGACGGCCAGTGGAATACGCGGGAAGCAGGCCTGTTCAACGCGCTGGGGCTCGATGTGAATGCCACTCCCCAGCTCGTTCCTAATTCATCTCCCCAGACGTATTTCACTGCCTACCCCAATCCCTGCCTTGGTGCATTCCACTTCGGCTACGCAACGTCGGCTCCGGTTTTCTGCAAAGCCGTCGTGGTCAACCGATTTTATCAGCCCCTGATTGAATTCGCTTCGCCGCGGGCAAGCACCAGGCTCGATTTTTCTGTCAACGTGGCCGGCCAGGGCTTTAAGCCGGGCAGCCTTTACCGCGTCTATTACGTCCTCTACAACGGCACCACACTGTATGGCAAAGGCCACGGCGATATTAAAATTGCCGAGTAAGCTAGGCTTGAGGGGGTCAAATCAAAAAGCCTCTCCACAATAACAGAGAGGCTTTTTGATGCAGTTTGAAGCAATTATTACAAGCCAGAATGCCCGGTCTTTTTACAGCCCGGCAGGCTCAGTTTGCTGATTGCAGCGGCGGCATCATAGCAGCATTGCGGGCGATGGTGAGCTCCCCGGAATCAAAAAAATCGAAGCCGTGCTTGCGCAGCTGGCTATAGATGCGCGCGCGCAAGTCCTCGCCGTCGTGGATTTCGATGGCCAGAAACCGCACATTTCGCAAGGTTTGAGCGGCCGTGTGGTCGTCGGCAAAAAGGTAGCGCTCGGCTCCTTCAATATCCATTTTGAGCAAATCCACACTCTGCCAGGCTGCCTGCCGGAGAATGGCCTGTACGTCGTAGCCGAGCAGGGTGGTGGGAGCCGGCGCTTCTTTCACGTAAAACGACCATTCTCGCTGGTCGGCCCAGTCGCGGCCCACTTCCAGAAACGCCTGGCTTTTCCAGAGGCCCGCTTGCAGCAGGGTCACGTTGTCGAGCTGGTTGCTGGTGACATTGTGAGTCATCTGGGCGAAGTTGGACGCTTCGGGCTCCACGCTGATGATGTGGGCGTTGGGGAAATGGGCTTTCAGGTACAGCGTGGTGAAACCCACATTGGCCCCCGCGTCGATGATGCGCAGCGGGTCGGTCGGGGCCACCCATTTGCGCATGTATTTCACCACGGCGCGGTAGTGCTGGTCGGTCCATACCTGGCAGAACACGTCGAGGTCGCTCGATGGGTTCACCCGCAACGATGCCGTCATGCTTGGGCTGCCGCTGCCGGTAGTGGGCCAGGCAATGCTACACTGGCTTCCTTCGATGGTGCCCACCGTGCCGCCAATAACCTGCAAAGCGCTCTGGCACACCTTTCGCCAGCTGGCCAGGGTATGCACCACGGGCCCCGACGGCACCATGTGCTTCATGCGGCGGGCCAACTTAATTATGGGCGGAGGCAAGTGGTAAATCCAGTTGCGCAGCATCATTTGGCTAAGCATACTCGCGGGAGGTTGGGTTAGAAAGATGATGAAAAATACCCTGGTCCTGGCCGAAGGCACCAGATGTGAAAGTGGCTCCGGATAAATCCGCTTTGCTGTCGACGGGCCGGCCAAGTGCCTTCCCGCTTTCACGAATTCATCAAAGACTTTACGCAAGCCAATGTAAGTATTTATATTTTATTATGAACAATTTTTATTGTTTTATATGATTGAACCCCCAAAAGGCAGGTTGTTGCTTACCACCTGACTGGACAAATAGCAAAAAAGCCTCTCCGCGTTAGCAGAGAGGCTTCTCAGTAATTATCGAGGCTGTTACACGTCGAACTTAATGCCCTGCGCCAGCGGCAGCTCGGTGCTGTAGTTGATGGTGTTGGTCTGGCGGCGCATGTACACTTTCCAGGCATCGGAGCCGGATTCGCGGCCGCCGCCGGTTTCTTTCTCGCCGCCGAACGCGCCGCCGATTTCGGCCCCGCTCGTGCCGATGTTCACGTTGGCAATGCCGCAGTCGGAGCCGTTGGCGGCCAGGAAGGCTTCGGCCTCGCGCATGTTCAGGGTGAAGAT
>JAYULN010000038.1:0-6800 GCA_043763525.1 Hymenobacter sp. | reverse complement strand
TGCCGTTCAGGCGGCTTTCCTGGCGCGGGGACGCGAACGACACCGTTCGCGCTACAACCTACCGCGTAACAGTAGTTACCTGCACTCCATTGAAGGCCGCCCGGTGGTACCAAAAGGCTTCGTTCTGGCAGCTCGCGCTGTGGTGTGTGCTGGGCTTGGCTACCTCGGCGCAGGCCAGCCATAGCCCGCGCGAAGCGGCCGCTGGCCCCAACGAGAAAGTGCTGATTTGCCACAAGGGGCACAACCTGTACATCTCGTCGAATGCCGTGCAGGCCCACCTGAGCCAGCACCCCGGCGACAAGCTCGGCAGCTGCGGCGGCGGTGGCCAGGAAGGACGCACTGTTTCTACCAGCGCCACGCAGCCAGCCGCTACACTTCTTCGTTAGCCTGGGCTATAGTCCGGCAATAAAAAGGGCCGGCCTTCCACACAATAGTGGAAGGCCGGCCCTTTTTATTGCCGGCCGGCCGTGGGAGGGGCGGCCCGCCAGGTTGTGGTGGCTTACTTCATCACCGCCAGCTCGTGGCCCACTTTGGTAAAGGCGGCGATGGCCTTGTCCAGGTGCTCGCGGGTGTGGCCGGCACTGAGCTGCACCCGGATGCGGGCCTTGCCCTGCGGCACCACGGGATAGTAGAAGCCCACCACGTAAATGCCCTCGGTGAGCATGCGGGCGGCGAATTCCTGGGCCAGCTTGGCATCATACAGCATGACGGGCACGATGGGGTGCTCGCCGGGCGTGATGTCGAAGCCGGCGGCGGTCATCTGCTCGCGGAAGTACTGGGTGTTTTCTTCGAGGCGGTCGCGCAGCTCGGTGCTTTCCGTCAGCAATTCGAGCACGCGAATGGAGGCCCCCACAATGGCCGGGGCCAGCGTGTTGGAAAACAGATAGGGGCGGCTGCGCTGGCGCAGCATGTCCACAATTTCCTTACGGCCCGAGGTGAAGCCGCCCATGGCCCCGCCCAAGGCTTTGCCCAGCGTACCGGTGATGATGTCGACGCGGCCCATCACGCCGCGCATTTCGTGGGTGCCCCGGCCGGTGCGGCCCAGGAAACCGCTGCTGTGGCACTCGTCCACCATCACTAAGGCCTGGTATTTATCGGCGAGGTCGCAGATTTTGTCGAGCTGCGCGATGGTGCCGTCCATCGAGAACGAGCCGTCGGTGACGATGATGCGGTGGCGCGTGCCCTTGGCCTGGGCATCCTGAAGCTGCTTTTCGAGGTCGGCCATGTCGTTGTGGGCGTAGCGGTAGCGCTGGGCCTTGCACAAGCGCACGCCGTCGATGATGCTGGCGTGGTTCAGCGCATCCGAAATAATGGCGTCCTGCTCGTTAAACAGCGGCTCGAACACGCCCCCGTTGGCATCGAAAGCGGCGGCGTAGAGAATGGTGTCCTCCGTGCCCAGAAACTCGGCCAGCCTGGCTTCCAGCTCCTTGTGAATGTCCTGCGTGCCACAGATGAAGCGCACCGAGCTCATGCCGTAGCCGTGCGTGTCGATGGCTTCCTTGGCCGCTTTGATGACTTCGGGGTGCGAGCTCAGGCCCAGGTAGTTGTTGGCGCAGAAGTTCAGCACCTCGCCGGCTTCCTCGGTTTCAATTTCGGCCCCTTGCGGCGAGGTAATGATGCGCTCCTTTTTGAAAAGGCCGGCATCCTTTATTTCCTGAAGCTGCTGGGTGAGGTCGGGTTGGAGGGTGGCGTACATTTCTGGAATTAAAAATTAAAAATGAAGAATTAAAAATTAGCGTTTTCTAGGCAGGAAAATCAAAATGAAAAAGGCCGAACGGCCATTTTTAATTCTTCATTTTTAATTCCAAAAAACGCCTGCGCACCCCACCGTCCGCTCTGCATCAGCTGCTGCTTCTGCGCATCCGAAATCCGCTTGATTTTGGGGCTGAAGTTCAGGAAGTTGATGCTGATGGTGCGTTTCCAGTCGGCGGGTTGCACGGGGTTGAGATTTTCGAGGGCCACGGTGTAGAGCACGCCCATGTAGGTGTTGAAATCGGTGATTTCATACGGGGCGAGCTGCTGGCGGCCGGTGGCGGCGGCGGTGTCGTAGGCAATCTGCTCGGCGCGGTCGAGGCGCAGGCCCAGGGTTTGGGGGTTGAAGACGTTGCCGTGGGCATCGGGCGCGGCGGCGGGGCCGGCGGGCAGGTAGCGCGGATAGTCGAATAAATCGACGGGGTAATTGGCCAGCAGGCCGCCATCGACCAGTACCTGCACGGGCCGGCCGGGAGCCGGTGTGCCGGTTATCACGTTGTTCTGCGCATCGAGCAGCACGGCCCGGAAATACAGCGGAATGCTCATGCTGATGCGGACGGCATCGGCCACGCGCATGGTAGGGGTGGTTTCGTAGCTGAACACCTGCACGCGCTGCCGGGTAAGGTTGGTGCCGGTGGTGTAGAGGTCGCGGAAGCGGGTTGGCTCCTTTTGGGCCAGCGCGTGCAGCTCGGCCAGGGTGAGGTTGGGTCGTTGGGTTTTGCGGGCCACCAACTCGCTGAGGTAGGTGGCAAATTCGTCGCCCCGGTACCAGCCGTACTGCTGCACGAGTCGGTGCGTGCCCCCGAAAAAGATAAACCGGCCATCGTTCAGCCGCTGAATGGGCGTGGCGTTCACCACTTCAATAATTTCCTGGGCCGAGTAGCCCACCGCCAGCAGTGCCGCCTGAATGGCCCCCGCCGAGGTGCCGCCCACCCGCGTGAGGCCCCGCAGAATGCCGCGCTGCTCCAGCTTCTGCAAGGCCCCGCCGTAGGCAATGCCGCGAATGCCGCCGCCCTCCATCACCAGGTTGCGGTAGCGGGGCGCGGCCGGTGCGGTGGCCAGCGGCTGGGCGGTGGCCCCGATGCTCAGCAACAGCAGCAGCGGCGCACAAAAACGGAAGCGTAGCAGGGCACCTCTTGTAAACATGAAGCCAAAGATACCGTAGTGCCGTGGGTCACGGTTGCGGCCCCGGCCACGGCGGTCCCGGTATCTTTGTGCCCCCAACCATTCCCACTCACCCCCCCCCCCCCCGCATGGCTTCCACTCCCGGCGAACCTGACGCTACTCTTTTACCCGGCTCCGTGCTCGTGATTGGCGCGTGTGGCCAGCTGGGCCTGGAATTAGTCGCGGCCCTGCGCCAGCGCTACGACCCCCACCTGGTGGTGGCCGCCGACGTGCGCCCCCCCAAGAATCCTGACCTGCTGGCCGGCGGCCCCTTCGAGCTGCTCGACGTGCTCGACCGCTCGCGCCTCGACAAGCTTATTCGCCAGTACCGCCCCCGGCAGATTTACCACCTCGCCGCGCTGCTCTCGGCTACGGCCGAGAAAAACCCGCTCTTCGGCTGGCAGCTGAACATGGACGGCCTGCTCATCGTGCTCGAAGCCGCCGTGGCCCACGGTGTGGCCCAGGTGTACTGGCCCAGCTCCATCGCCGTGTTCGGCCCCGATACGCCGCGCGACAACACGCCACAGGTCACCATCATGAACCCCAACACGGTGTATGGCATCAGCAAGCTGGCCGGCGAGCAGTGGTGCGAGTGGTACCACCGCAAGCACGGCCTCGATGTGCGCAGCCTGCGCTACCCCGGCCTCATCGGCTACAAGAGCCTGCCCGGCGGCGGCACCACCGACTACGCCGTCGACATCTACCACAAGGCCGTGGCCGGCCAGGCCTACGAGTGCTTCCTGCGCGAAGACACCTGCCTGCCCATGATGTACATGCCCGATGCCCTGAAAGCCACCCTGGATTTGATGCACGCCCCAGCCGAGCAAATCAAAGTGCGCACCAGTTATAACCTGGGGGCGGTGAGCTTTTCGCCGGCCGAAATCACGGCCAGCATCCAGCAGCACGAGCCCGGCTTCGAGGTCACCTACCAGCCCGACGGCCGCCAGCAAATCGCCGACTCCTGGCCCGCCAGCATCGACGACTCCAAAGCCCGCCAGGACTGGGGCTGGCAGCCCGATTTCGACCTCGATAAGATGACCGCCGATATGCTGCTGCATTTGAAGCAGATGCAGCCGGCGTAAGGGCAGTTAAAAGTTGAGCGTCAAAAGTTAAAAAAACCGCCTAAATCATCAGGCGGGTTTTTTAACTTTTAACGCTCAACTTTTAACTGATTTACCGCACTTCCGGCCTGCTGGCCGCTGCCCCGCAGCGCACCACGTAGAGGCCTGGCGCGAGCCCGGACACATGGAGCGTGGCGGTGGTATGCGGGCGGGCAACTGCTGGCGGCGCACTTCGCGCCCCAGGGCATCGAGTAGCTGCATGGGGCGGGCAGTGGCGCTGGCTTCGGGCCAGGTAAGGCGCACGGCGACGACGGCGGGATTGGGGGCTAGGGTGAAATTTCGGCTGGTACAGGGGCACGAGTGGCCAGGGCAGTGGCCGCGAGGCGGGCCACGAATACCATGCTGTAGTTGCTGCTGCTGCTGACGAGGGTATTACTGCCAAACGCCGCCAGATTGCTGCAAATGCCCGTCAGGGTGATATTGCCGGCCGCATCCGAAATGGCGGCACTGGCTACGTCGCTGCCGGGGCCGCCGGCCCGCGTGGCTTGTAGCCACTGGCTGCTGGGGCTGATGCGGGCCACGAATATATCGCTGTAGCCCGCGCTGGTGAGCGTGGTGCTGCCCAGCGTGATACTGCCGTAGAAAGACCCCACCACAACGGTATTACCGGCTGCATCCAAGGCAATGCCAGCCGTTCTGGAGCCCCCTTGCGCAGAGGTGCCGCCGGGGTCCACGATGGCCGTGGGGGCGCTGGCCCACTGCCAGCTTTGGGCGTTAGTGAGCGCGGGTATAGTGCTGATAGCCAGATATGAAAGCGCCCGTAAGCATTGGGTAATTTTCTTCATGAGGTAGTGAAAAAAATGGGAGTAGGAATGCGATTGAATCGGGCAGGTATTAAATCAGCAACACCTTGCGCACGAAAAACCAACACTTTGTGAAGTTGCCGTCGTGTATGGCCCCGCTCCAAGGGCTGCTGAGAATGTGCAGCCAGCCACGCCGGGGCTACTCGTATGCACTGCCCCCATGACTGCGCACTGCCCCCGATGGTTGGCTGGCGCTCTTGTTATTTTTCGCTTGCTACGCTTGCTACGCTTGCTACGCTTGCTGTCGGGTGTCATCGCCGGCGGCCTGCCGGGGTTCGGCGGCGCGGCGGCCGCCGGCGTGCCGGGGCCAGTTAAATAGCACCGACGTAGCCCACGGCCCCACAAACGCCACCACCGTGAGCACGGTCAGGGCCACGTCGGCGGCTTCGCTGTCGAGGGCGCGGCCGAGGGGGTGGCCGGGCCAGAAGTGGCCCACCAGCGACAGCAGCAGCTTTAGGCCCAGCACGCCGATGACTACGAAAGCGGCCGTTTCGAGAAACGGGTATTTGCCCATGAGCAGTACGAAGGCCTGGGCCACCAGCCGCATGGCCAGGATGCCGATAAATACGCCCACGCATATGAGGAGCAGGTTGTTGCTGAAGGCGACCACGGCAAACACGTTGTCGATGGAAAAGGCCAGGTCCATCAATTCGATGAGGGCCACGGTGGCCCAGAACTTGCCCAGCAGGCCAATGGTGTGGCGGTAAAACCAGCTTTTCTCCTTGTCGATAACGTCGTCGCCCTTGGGCCGGGCCCGGAAGTGGCCGTACACCAGGTACAGCAGGTAGAGCCCGCCCAGCGGCTTCAAAAACCAAAATTTGATGAGAAACGAGGCGAACACAATGCACAGCCCCCGAAACACATACGCCCCGATGATGCCGTAGCGCAGGGCCTTGGGGCGCTGCTCGCGGGGCAGGTCGCTCACCATGGTGGCCAGCACGGCGGCGTTGTCTACCGAGAGCAGGCTTTCGATGATAACCAGATTGCCCACAATGGCCAGCGCGGCCAGCGGGTTATCAAGTATTTGCTGAATGGCTGGGTACATGCTGAGCGAGAGGGTAGAAGGCGGGCTGGGCAATACGTGGCATTGCGCTGGTCGTTGCGGCGGGCGCAAGCGGCCAGTCTGTAAGACCGGGGCGGGATTTGGGCTGCAAGGTCTGTAACAAACAGGGGGGCAATTCGGGCCCGGTTACCCGGCCGCGTCCAGCAGCACTCGCATTTCCTCCAATAGCGCCGGCCAATTGTCGAGGTAGAGCATGTGGCTCTGGTCCGGCAGCAGGCGCATGGGCGCGTCCCCCAGCCGGCCGGCCAGGTAGGGAATGTTGCCGGGAGCCCACACGCCATCGGCGGTGCCGTGCCAGAGCCGGACGGGCGCGCGCACGTCCTCGATGCGGAAGCCGGGCGGCCGGCACCAGGCCTGCGCATCGTCGAACACGCCCCGGCCGCCGTGGGCAAAGCCCTGCACGGCCGCGTCGCGCAGCAGCACCCGGAAGCGTTTGGTTACGGCCGCCTCGGCCGGCCGCATGAGGCGAATAAACCAATCAATCGTGCGGTTGGGGTGCCGGGCCCACTGCCCACTCAGCCACTGAAACGTGACCCGGTTCAGCCACGGAAAGCCGGTCTGGCCCCAGCGCAGGGCTTGCCAGAGGGGCGAGAGGTGGCGGTAGGAATTCGGCTCGCCCAGCGGCAGGCAGGTGCTGAGCAGCTGCACCGCCGCCACCCGCGCCGGGTGGCGGGCGGCCAGCGCCAGGGCATGCACCCCGCCCACCGACCAGCCCATCACCCCCACCGGCTCCCGGATTTCTAAGAGGCTGTTTAAGTTAGTTGATTCGGGTTAACTAGCTAAATTTCAATATAAGTAGGTAGCCAGTATTAAGTAGTCAGTAGTCAGACATCAACGTGCTGTCAATCAAGATTTAACATTGGGTCTGACTACCGAATACTTATGTCCGACTACTTA
>JAYULN010000037.1:0-6809 GCA_043763525.1 Hymenobacter sp. | reverse complement strand
CGGTCGGCTAAAGGTGGCGATTCCGTTCCATTCGGCCAACATGAGCCCAATTAGCCGCAACCCACCCGTATGCGGTTGTTCAAAAAAACGACCGTTTTGGTTAAATGCTCGGTTTTGTAAACTACAATTGATTCCCACTTCATAAAAGCAGCAAAGGTGCTGGTGCTAAACTATCGCCGTTCAAGAACAAAAAATGCTTGACCTTTTGCATTTTTTGCACCAGAATGAATACCTTCACATCCATAACAGTGAATTCTACCCATTCATTCGTAGCTGGTTAACGAAACCAGCCTTGTCATATGTGCTGGTTTCGGATGGTTTTGCCGACAGTTCTCGCGTTGGGTGTTTGCCACGCGCCGCTGGCCGCCCAAGTGCTGGACCCCTCCTTCACGAGTCCCGCCACCCTTTACGCCCCCGGGCAAGTGAACGCTTTCGGTCCTCAACAGGCCGATGGGAAGCGCTTGGTTAGTGGCAGCTTCACACGGGCAAATGGCACTCCCGTTAGCCGCCTCGTTCGTCTTGCGGCCAATGGAGCGTTGGACTTGCCTTTTACGCAAAACGTAGGCACCGTTAACTTCGTTTACCGAATCAAGGGCTATGCCAACGGGCAATACCTGCTTTGTGGCAGCGGCGGCAGTGTGGCTGCGGGTGGCATAACGCGAACGGAATTCTTACGCTTAAACGCGGACGGCACACCCGATGCCGGTTTCGATGCCGGCAGCGGGCCCGGCCTAACGGGCAGTTTTGGGCACAGCCAAGATTGCGTTATCCGCCCCAATGGAAGTGTGGTGGTGGTGGGCGCGTTTGATGCGTACAGCAGCACGCCCGCGGCGGGTGTCGTACAACTCACCGCCTCGGGAAGCGTTGATGCCACTTTTTCGGTGGGAACGGGTCTTACGGCCAACGGAAGCATTAAAACTGCTTATGCCGTGGCGTTGCAGCCCGACGGCAAAGTGCTGGTGGGCGGCAATTTCGCCGTGTTCAATGGACAACCCGCGGTGGGTATTGTCCGCTTGCTCCCCAACGGAAGCGTCGACCCAACATTCGCTTCTCCATTGCAGGCCGGGTCGCAAGTAGAGAATTTGGTGTTACAGCCCGATGGCAACGTGCTGGTCAACGGATTGTTGAATGTAAGTGGCACTCCTCCGGCGACAGTAGGGCTGGTGCGCTTATTGCCGAGTGGGACGGTAGATGCCAGCTTTTCTGGGCCTGCTTTTCTAAACGCCAAGGTTACAACCGGGTACAACGACCCCGCCGTCGTACTGCAATCCGACGGCAAGGTGTTGGTTGTCGGGCCTTTTGCTTCATCGAGTGCTAATTACGTTGCGCGGTTGAACGCGGACGGTACCTTAGATAACATTTTTTCGCCGGGCGCTGTACTCAGCGGCATGCCCGCGTCGCTTGGCTTGCAAGCCGACGGTACCGTCCTGGTTGGCGGGTCTTTTAATACATTTAATGGGACGGAGGCCTCGCTGGGCAGATTAACCAGTTCGGGGGGAGTGGACCCGGCATTTGCGGCCCAACTCCAATTGCCGGGCGTAGTAACCGCGCTCAGCCTGCAACCTAATGGCCAAGTAATAGCGGGGGGAAATTTCACCGAATGGAACGGCCAAGCCGTTCACCGCTTGGTGCGGTTAACGACTAGTGGCGCGTTGGACGGCAGCTTTTCAAGCGCCACGGGCGTACTACCCGGTGCAGTGACGTGCTTGGCCCTACAACCGGACGGCAAGGCATTGGCCGGCACGTTGCAGGGCATCCGACGATTCACCCCCGGCGGCAATCCGGACGTCAGTTTTGCTTCGTCGCTCAACACCACTGCTCTGGCGGGGCAACCCGACGGTCGAATTATGGTGGGGGGAAACTTCGCCAGCGTCTCCGGCGGCGTGAGCTACAGCCGCCTGGCCCGCTTGACCAGCACCGGCGCGTTGGACCCGACCTTTGCCCGCGTGGTTACCGGCGCCAGCACCGGTGCGTTGGTCACGGTTGATGCGTTGCTGGTACAACCCGATGGGCGGATTGTGGTCGGGGGCAATTATACCTCAACCAGCCAACCGATAGTTACCCGGGTGGTGCGGTATGACGCCAGCGGGGGAATTGATGTTTCTTTCAGGAACAACTTGGCGTTTACGACCACTTCGGGGGCATCAAGTCCCACCAATCGGGTAAATGCCCTTGCCCTGCAAGCCGATGGGCAACTGCTGGTAGGAGGGAGTTTCGGGGCCGTGGACGGCTTGCCAAAATACGGCGTGGCGCGACTTGAACCAGGCGGCAATCCGGATGGAAGTTTTGTGACGACGGCCCCGTTAAATGGCACGGTATCCAGCGTGGCTTTGCAGCCCAATGGCCGTGTGTTGGTCGGGGGAACATTTACGTACGCCAGTGTGGCTGGGCCGGTGCCAAACCTCGTTCGGGTCCTACGCGACGGGCAGAACGACGGCTCGTTCGGGGCAACCGTTGTGCCCAACGGTCCCGTGCGAACCATGGCCTTACAACCGGATGGTGCGATTTTGCTGGGCGGCGCTTTTACCAGCGTCGGCAATCAGCCCAGCATTGGCGTGGCACGTATTGTTGCGCCCAATGTGCTACACGTAGCAACCCCATCTCCCCTGGCTTTGACGGCCAATGTTTGGCCCGTGCCAGCTCATGACCGGCTACACGTTGCGGTCGCTGCCCATACGCAACCTGTTACCCTCATCCTTCTCGATGCCATTGGACGGCAGGTACGCAATCGCTCCCTGACGAATGAAACAGAAACCACTGTAGAAATAGCTGATTTGCCCACGGGCATATACTTTTTACAAGTTCGCTATTCGACAGGTACTGTGAGCCGCCAACTACTCATTAATTAAATTACGATAATACTGGTGCATGCATATCTGTTCTTTCACTTTAAATCGGTCCTATATATATGCATCTCCAACAGTGACTACCGCCACGTCCTTAACACGGACCAGTACATAGGGTGGCGATGGTCTATTAAAGAGTGAGGTTATAATTATCAATCACAATCTTAATTCGTGCCGTGTGCATGCGTAAACTTTTGCTGAACGAGCAGGATTTGCGGACCAGTACGCCGCACCGCTGGCGCAAGGAGCAATTGATGGCCTCGACAATATTGGTCTTTCCGCTGCCTTTGGGATGGGGCCGGTGGTGGTGGGTGGGCAAGACCTTGGCGTAGGCTTCCCACTGGTCGGTGTGGTAGCGGCAGTGGCGCTGGTAGCGTCGCGGCAGCGCGGCCCACAACCGCCGGGCTGTGGCGGCCCCGCGACAGCCCAGCACCCAGGCCACGATGCGGCGCGAGGCCCGTTCGACGGCCAGCCACAGCCAGACTTTATGCTTGCGCCGGCCAACGAAGGTCCACATTTCGTCAAGTTCCAGGGCTTCGGGTTTCCGGCGCTGGGCCTTTTTCGTCCGGCGACGCGGCAGTTGGGGGGAGGCCAGCGCCGCTTTTCTTTACCAACTTGGCGATGGTCATCCGCGCCACGCCGGTGGCACGCACGATGCTGCGCTGGGAATTTCGCTCGCTGAGCAAGGCTTCGACTTGGGCATACTGCACCGCTTTGGCGAGCGATGCCGGCACAAACCGCGCCTGGTACCCGCACGCTTTGCACTGGTATTTGGGCTGCCCCCCCCTGCGTACCGTTGCGGCGGAAGTGTTCGCTGCCGCAGCGCGCGCACAAGTGTTGCGTATAAACCATACGCTAAGCTACTGCTTCACTCTTCAATAGACCACCGCCCGTAGGGTTACCTTGTTCAAAATAAGTAATTGCTAATCAATTGTTTAATAAATAATTATCTTGATTGTATCTTTTCTTTTGGTTATAAGTTTCCCCAAGTATTTTTTTGTGAAAGTTTTCGTGATTGAGAAGATGCTTCTGATTTAATTTAATCAGACACCTTTTACAATGTGCGATGTGCAGCGCCTTGCCTCCACCATGTGCTTCTGCTTTTTAGTCAATTGCCACTCCGTACCGTTTACCCCGGCACCTCATGACACCATTTTGCTTCCCGCCCTGCGCAAAAGTGCGTATTCCCTCCTGCCATAGAAGCATTCTTGCTCTACACAGTTTTGAGGCCCCATACTGGCATTTCTGGCGATAGTCCCTGGCTCTAGTTCCCCCAATGCAGATGGGTGGAATTGGGTTCTGGGCTTGTTGTGTTCGGGCAGTTTCTTGCCAGGTATTAGCCCTTGCGTTTTTGGTCGGCGATTGAGGCCTTGGTTTTGTTTAAGTGGTTCAACGAAACCAGGATTATGAGATGTCAACTGGGCTTGTCTGCCTTCTTATCTATTCCCATTGTCATGGAATGCTCCGCCACTGTTATCGTTTAACCTAGGCATTGCTGCGTGCGATGCACTGCTTGATTCATCCTTCTCATTCTATGAAACAACCACTACACTCGCTTTTCGCGTGTTGCCTATTCCTGTTCAGTTGGGCTGTGCCAGCCGGCTCAGTTTGCGCCCAAGGGGTGGGTGATATTTTGAGCGCTACGCCAGCTTCTGGGCCAGGAGGAAGTACGCCAAGTAGCATCGAAGTCGTCGCGGGAATCCCAATCAGCTTATCTACGGGCACTGCGTACCCGTCACTCCCGCTTTATACCTTGCCCGGCCGCCGGCTGAGCCAGCCGATTGGCCTGACGTACAATGGGCAAGGGGTGCAGGTAACCGGCGTGGCATCCGAAGTTGGCACGGGCTGGGAGTTGCAGGCCGGGGGGAAAATCACGTGCGAGGTTAAGGGCCAACCCGACGAGTCCCGCACGGACAATTTGAACTGGATTGCCCAAATGTACGCCGACCACAGCTACCGGGATATCATGCGCGATAAGCTATGTAATGGCGGCAACGACTACCCCGATACGGAACACGACGTGTATCATGTCTCCGTGCAAAGCCTGTCCTTTAGTTTCGTGATTGACCGGACCACGTCGCCGGTGACAGCTTATGCGCTGGACAATCGCTTGGTCCGGGTGGAGCCCACCGTTGCTCTGTTCTCGTCATCCCGCCCCGTGACGGACATCAAAGTCACCGATGAGAACGGCACGCAATACTATTTCTACCAGTCCAACAGGACCTACGTCAGTGCGCAGACCCGGAACCTGAACACCAACGCCTTGTCGCCAGTTAGAGCGTACGACTACACCGGGTCGTGGAATTTGTCCCGAATAGAAACAGCTGACGGGGACAAGGCGTATTTTTATTATACCCCGGAACCATCCACCACCACCCAATACATTTCCTATTCCGAGCGTCGCCTGCTTACCCAATGCCAAGGGAACGACGGGACGGCCAATTGCTCGAACTGGACCGGTCCTAATCCCGTTTGGCGCACCACCACGACCGTCACCGAACAGAATCCTTATAAGCTGTCCGAAATTGTGACGGATGCTGGGTCGGTCCATTTCTATCGCTCGGCAAGCACGCGCCTTGACTTACCCGGAAGCCACTGGCTCAGCCGAATGACGGCGATGGACAAAGCGGGGAACATGGTCAAATCCATTAATTTTAATTATTCCTATTTCCGCAATTTCAACACCACGACGACCGATCCCAATTTGTTGCGCTTGCGGCTGGATGCGGTGGTGCAGAGTGGAACGGGTTGTACAACTGCCAAAACGAGCTTTGGTTACATAGAACGCGGCTCGGTGGACCGCCTGGGCGTTAACCGCGACTACTGGGGCTACTTCAATGCAAACGCCAGCACTTCGTTGTTGCCGAGCGTTAGCGGGTATTCGGTGCCTTCCGGAGACCGGGCGGCCAATGGGTTCATGATGCAGAATTGCCTCTTGAATCAAATCACAAATGAAGGAGGTGGTACGGTTACTTTGGCTTACGAAGCGCACGAAACTGTCAATGGGGTTACCATTGGCGGCAATCGCATCAAGTCCATTACCTTAAACGACGGGGTGCGTACCTCCTCCGACGTTTACACCTTTGATTATTATCAGTTTGATTCCACCAATCCCAGCAGCCGTGCTTACCCACGTACGGGATACGGTGAAATTCCCATCCTGTACGACCGACAAGTGTTACAATGGGATTACGATGACGTTTGCACCAACCGCGACGACAACGTTTGGACTTACCTCTATCGGTCAAGCGAACCGCTGTACGGGCAATTTAGTGAAAATATCAGGTATTCTAATATTATAATTAACTATCCAAATAATGCCAAAAAGGTTTACAAAATGACCAGTCAGGCTGATTTTGGCGATATGCCGGATGGAGAGTCGCTTAAATTAACTACGAACCCTTACGATGAAGGTAGTTCCTGCTACAACGATTACCTGCTGCCGGACAAACGAGCTTTTTGGACGAATTGCAGCGACCCCCGCAGCCCGCGTTACCGCGGCGATATCACTAATCTTCCCATGAACGAGCGTCCGTTCGGCATTGTGCAGAGCGGGGCGAGCTACCGAGGCCTGATTACGACTATTTACGAAGTGAATGCCACCAACAACATTGTGGGTGGGGTCTCCTACAACTACGATTACACCGTCAACAACACCTTTTGTCCGTTGCGCTCGGCCGTTGTGGCGCGGGAACACGAACTCGCTGGCCACGGCGTATATAGTTTTTATTATAATGTCAAATTTTACAAGTACCGACTGGTCTGGGTTCCACTCCTGAGCCAAACAGCATTTCGGTATGACCAGCGTCCGGGAAATTCAGCCACAATTACTTCCCAGAGCGTAACGACCCAATACGAATACAGTAACAATCAGCTCTCCAAGGTCTACAAGACTGGTGATACCGGTGGCTCAAATATTAGCGTGACCGAATTCCAGCGGGTAACGGATGTAGCTACCCCCCC
>JAYULN010000036.1:0-6819 GCA_043763525.1 Hymenobacter sp. | reverse complement strand
ATAAAATTGGCCGGAAACTCAATGCTGAGCTTGGCCCGGGCAATGGTTACGCGGCGCTCCTCCAGCGGCTGGCGCATCACCTCCAGCACCGTGCGCTTGAACTCGGGCAGCTCATCCAGAAACAGCACGCCGTTGTGCGAGAGCGAGATTTCGCCGGGCTGCGGGTTGCTGCCGCCGCCCACCAGCGCCACGTCCGAAATCGTGTGGTGCGGACTCCTGAAGGGCCGCGTGCTCAGCAGCCCGCCGCCCGCCAGCTTGCCCGCTACAGAGTGTATTTTGGTGGTTTCCAGGGCCTCCTGCATGCTCAGCGGCGGCAGAATGCTGGGCAGGCGCTTGGCCAGCATGGTTTTGCCCGCGCCGGGTGGGCCAATCATAATCACGTTGTGGCCGCCGGCCGCCGCTATTTCCAGCGCCCGCTTGATGTTTTCCTGGCCCTGCACGTCGGCAAAGTCGGCCGTGTACTTGTTCACCGCGTGCTGGAACAGGTCGCGGGTATCTACCTTCGTGGGCGTGATTTCGAGCCGGCCCTCGAAGAAATCGATGGCTTCCTGCATGCTGCCCACCGGTATCACGTCGAGGTTGTTGACGATGGCGGCTTCCTCGGCATTTTCCTTGGGCAGAATGATGCCCTTGAAGCCTTCCTTGCGGGCCTGAATGGCAATGGGCAGCACCCCGCGAATGGGCCGTAAATCTCCATCAAGCGACATTTCGCCCATGATGATGTAGTCGCCCAATTGCTCGGTATTGAGCTGCTGCGAGGCGTGCAGAATGCCCAGCGCGATGGGCAAGTCATAAGCCGCGCCCTCCTTGCGAATGTCGGCCGGGGCCATGTTCACCACCACTTTGGTGCGCGGCATGCGGTAGCCCCGCAGCTTCAGCGCCGACTCAATCCGCTGCTGGCTCTCCTTAATGGCGTTATCGGGCAGGCCCACCACGAAAAAATTCGTCCCGGCGGTAACCACCACTTCAATCGTGATGGTGTAGGCATTGACGCCCTGCACGGCCGAGCCGAAGGTTTTGGTGAGCATGAGTGGTGGCAGGAAAAAGAATAAGGTCGAAGGGGGATTTGTAAAGCCAATAACCGTAACACTGCGTGAAAAACAGAAACCTTACTCAATTACCAGCTGCTCAATCAACAAAATCAGGATGTGAATCGCCTTGATATGGATTTCCTGAATCCGGTCGGCGTAGCCGGAATGCGGGGCCCGAATCTCCACGTTGCTGAGGCCCGCCAACTGCCCGCCGTCTTTGCCGGTGAGGGAAACGACTTGCATGCCCAGCTCCCGAGCGGCTTCGGCGGCGCGCAGGATGTTGGGCGAGTTGCCGCTGGTGCTGATGGCCAGCAGCACGTCGCCGGGTCGGCCCAGGGCTTCCACGAAGCGGCTGAAGACGAACTCGAAGCCGAAGTCGTTGGCCACGCAGGTCATGTGCGAGGCTTCGGTGAGGGCGATGGCGGCCAGGGCGCGGCGGTTCTGGCGGTAGCGGCCGCTGAGCTCTTCCGCGAAGTGCTGGGCATCGCAGAGGCTGCCGCCGTTGCCGCAGGTGAGGATTTTGCCGCCGTTGCGTAGGCTGGTGGCGATGAGCTCGGCGGCGGCGGCGATGCTGGCCACGTGGGCCGGGTCGGCCAGAAACCGGTCGAGCACGGCTCGGGCCTCGGTCAGTTCGGCGCGGATTAGGTCGGGGAGGGAAGAGGCAGGCACTTTTAGGGTAGTCGGTATCGGGTATGCAATAGACGGCCAAATCAGGCCAGGGGCGGCCGGTCGGCCGGTGGGGTGTTGCTCCGGCTCGGGTCGTGCTGCGGGAAGGTGGGCTGGGGCAGGCGGCCGGCCGAGTGCTCGGCGGGGCGTGCAATTGGCGGCGCGTTGATAATCCGGCCGTCGATGGTGCGGCTGCCGGCGGGCACCGGCTGGGCCACCCACTGCTGGTGGTCGTAGAGCTTGGCTTTCAGTTCGTTGATTTTGCCTTCGTGCTGGCTCACCTCGCGGCGCAGTAGTACGCTGTCGAGATTTTCGGTGATGAGCTGCAAGGCCAGTATCACGGCCCCAACCACGAACATGACGTAGAAAAACTGGCGTTCCTGCTCTATTACCGACAGGCCTGGGCCCATGCCCACCACCGACGAGCGCACGGCCGGCGCGAGAATGAACAGCAGCGCCAGCAACAGGTAAACCATTACGGCGACGGTAACTATGCGTTTGAGGGCGAGCATGGCAGTACAATGTTGGTTGAGGCCGAAAGATAGGGGTTTCCGGGAAGTGCGAAGGACAGTCATGCAGAGCGCAGCGAAGCATCTTTACCGCAGTCAGTAATTCAATCGACAGGATTACTGGTGGCGGGCAAGATGCTTCGCTGCGCTCCGTATGACGCTCGTTTTATCCAAACTACACCAGCGCCGCGTTGGTTTGCATCGAGCTCAGGCGCTGGTACACGCCGCTTTCGCGCCGCAGCAATTCGTCGTGCGTGCCGCGTTCCACGATGCGGCCGTGTTGCAGCACCACAATCTCATCGGCGTGCTGCACCGTGCTCAGGCGGTGGGCGATGACGAGCGAGGTGCGGTTCTGCATCAGCCGCTGCAAGGCCTCCTGCACCAGCTTTTCACTCTCGGTATCGAGGGCTGAGGTGGCTTCGTCGAGAATCAAAATCGGCGGGTTGCGCAGAATGGCGCGTGCGATGCTCAGCCGTTGGCGCTGCCCGCCCGAGAGGCGCGAGCCCCGGTCGCCAATCACGGTTTGGTAGCCCTCGGGGCTGGCGATGATGAATTCGTGGGCGTTGGCAATGCGGGCGGCTTCCATTACCTCGGCCTCGGTGGCCTGGGTATTGAAGCGGATGTTGTTGAAAATGGTGTCGTTGAACAGGATGCTTTCCTGGGTCACGATGCCCATCTGGTCGCGCACCGAGTGCAGGGTGCAGGCCCGCAGGTCGTGGCCGTCGATGAGAATCTGGCCGGCGCTGGGGTCGTAAAAGCGGGGCAATAGGTCGGCCAGGGTGCTTTTTCCGCCGCCGCTGCTGCCCACCAGGGCCACCGTCTGGCCTTTTTTGATGGTCAGGTTGATGTCGTGCAGCACGGGCGTTTCGCCGTAGCTGAAGCTGAGGTTGTGAAATTCGATTTCGCGCTCGAAAGCGGGCAGTATCGTCGCATCGGGCCGGTCGCGGATGGCCGGCTCGGTGTCGATGATGCTCAGCACCCGCTCGCCGGCCACCAGCCCGCGCTGAATGTTGCCGAACGACGACGACAGCGCCTTGGCCGGAGTCAAGACCTGCGAAAACAGAATGACGTAGCCGATAAACGTCTCCCCGTTCAAATCCGACCCGCCGCCCAGAATCAGCGAGCCGCCGAAGTAGAGCAGGCCCGCTACCACCGTTACGCCCGCAAACTCGGAGAACGGCGAGGCCAAATCCCGGGTGTTATCAATGGTGCGCGAAGTGCGGGCGTACTGGTCGTTCTGCTCCTCAAACTTGCCCTTGATGTACGTCTGGGCATTGAAGGCCTTGATAACCCGGATGCCGCCCAGCGTCTCATCAATCATCGATAGCATCGAGCCCAAGGTCTTCTGGCTTTGCTTGGCCTGGGTGCGCAGCCGCTTGGCAATGGTGGCAATGATGCCTCCGGAAATCGGGAGCAGTACCAGTGTAAACAGCGTGAGCGGCACCGACATGTGAAACAGCACCAGGAAATACGCCACAATGGTGAGCGGCTCCTTGATAACGGCCGTCATCGTATTCACTACCGACGTCTCCACTTCCTGCACGTCCGAAGTGAAGCGCGACATCAAATCGCCCTTGCGCTCGCCCGAAAAGAAGCTCAGCTGCAAGCCAATAATGCGGTGGTACAAATCGCGCCGCAGGTTGCGAATAACGCGCGCCCGCACTTTGGCCAGAAGCCGCAGGCTCAGGTAGCGAAACACGTTGCTCAGCAGCACCGACACCACCACTACCACGCACACGAAGGCCAGCGCGCCCAGCTTGCCGCGCGCCTCCAGCACCTGGGCGAAAAAGTATTTGAACGTGTCGGTAATCCAGGTAATGGTAGGCCTGAAAGTTTCGAGGTGGTCGGGTGCCTTCAACTTATCCGCCTTGTCGAACAGCACACTCAGCATCGGGATGATGAGCGTAAAGTTGAAGATGCTGAAAACAATAGTCAGCACCGTGTACAGCAGGTATTGGGGCAGGAACAGCGCCCAGGGCCGCGCGTACTGCAAAATGCGGAGGTAAGTCTTCATGTTTTCATTTAACAATTATCATTTATCATTTAACAGTCGTTTCAGCGATGTAAACGATTAAATGGCATTGCGTAGCTGACGGGTAGAGCGAAGGGTAGTGAAAAGCATTTTGCCTAATTCGTCGGCATCGGCAAACACGCTTTCGAGCATCTTTGGGGTAATGAAATCAGTATCGTGTAGGAGATTGAGCCAGTATTTAGTCTCCAGACATTCTTTATAAGCAATAGATATTTTAGCGGAGAAGTCAGCATCTGAAATTGCGCCGTTTGCTTCCGTCACATTGGTGCCAATGCTGGTGCCACAGCGCAGCAATTGTTTCGATAACACATACTCGCGCTTTTCAACTGAAAGAAACTGATATGCCTTTACCACTCGCACCGCAAAGGCGTAAGACTTTTCGTAGAGCACATTAGCCTTGCCCCCAATCATCCAGAACAGCTGTTAAATGTTAAATGATAATTGTTAAATGACCTAGAATTCGTGCAGCCGTTGGGCGATATTCCAGCGCAGGGCCAGCGAGGCGTATACTTCATTCACATTGGCGGCCGGGGTGAGCGAGTAGGTCTGGTGCCGGGCAATGAGCTTGGCATCGACGAACAGGTTGAGGCGGGGCTGGTAGGTGGCCGTGAAATCGGTGTGGAGCAGGCGGCTTTTGTTGCCCTGGCCGGTGCGGTTGCCGAATTCGCTCACGCGGGTGTTGTACGATTTCAGCACGTTGCCGCCGTAGTTCTGGCCGGCGAGGTCGGCGTTGTTCACATCGAGTCCCTGCTCCGAATAGAAGGCCTTGCCCACCAGCATCAGGCGGGGCAAGGGCTGGTAGCTGAGCACGCCCAGAATCTCGGCCACGTTGGCTCCCATGGGGTGGGCGAGGGGCTGGTTGTAATGCTGGTAATTGGTGTAGCTGTCGACGTGCTGGTAGGTGAAGGGTCGGATGTAGTTGAATTCGACCTGCAAATCGAGGTTGCGCAGGCCCGCTACATCGACGTACTTGGCCCCCAGCTGCACGGCCTGCTTGTTGGCCCACCAGCCGTTGCCGGCGCGTATCTCGCTGATTTTGAATTCGTCGAGCACCACTTGCCCGTAGAGCTGCGCGGTGTGCAGGATGTTCCACTTGAAATCGAGCCCCAGAATGGCGTTATCGGCCGAGCCCACGTTCTGCTCCACGGCGCGGTAAAAAATAACCGGGTTCAAATATTGCAGCTCGAAGCCCGACCGCTGCCGCACGATGCGCCCGTTCACGACGGCGCTATCCACGCCGCGCCCGCCCAGAATGGTGCTTTCAAACACGCCAATGTTGAAATTGGGGCTCACATCGAAGCTGAGGTGGTGCAGCGCCAGGTACTTTTTGGGGTACACCTGGTCGGTGTTTTGGCGCTGCGCGGTAAGCTCGGCAAACAGGTTCTGGTAGTTGAATTTCCAGACACGCGTATTAATCTTCAGGAAGAAGTACGGCGCGCTGTAATCCGACAAAATGAGCGAGCGGTAGCCGTTGCCGATGAAATTCCGGTCGTGCGCCAGCTGCAAATTCACGTGCTTGCTGGCCGCGTAGGTAATGCCGCCGCGCGCCGTGAAAAAGTCGTACTGGTCGGCTTTGTCCTTAAAATTCTTTTTGAACCCTTCGTGCGGCACAATGTCGTCGCGCAGAATCCGGTCTTGCACGTAATGCGGCACGGCCTGCTGGTTGTCGGTAAGGAAAGTGTAGAAGCCCAGCTTCTGGTCGATGGTGCCTTCCAGGGCAATGCCGCGCGTGTTCACGTAGCGCAGGCCGGTGCTTTCGTTATCGCGGCCGGCTTGCAGCAGCAGCACGGGGTTCACGCGCAGTGTGAAATCCGGAATGTCGACGTGGTATAAATCGGTTTGGTCGCGGTAGAAGTAGTCGAGAACGGGCTTGGCGCTCTGGTTCAGCTTCGCGCCCTGGGCCGAGCTGTTCCAGTTATCCTTCACCAAGTATTGGGCATTGAAGCGGTCGGCGCGCGAGAGGCTGCCGGTGGCGTAGGCCCGGGCGCTGTCGCCGCTCAGCATCCGCTCGCCGAGGCGGGCCACGCCGGCGCGGGTGTAGGGCCGCACGCTGGTGTGCGGGTCGTGCAGGGCATCGGCCCCGAACTTGATGGCGTAGCGGTCGATGAGGCGGTAGGTGTCCGGGTCATAGGGCACGTAGGTGGCGCCCTGGGTGGTTTTGGGGGACTTCGGGGCCGTAGTCGTCACGCTGTCCAGCGGTTGGTCGAACACCAGCCACGGCGATTTTTCTGCCTTGGCGGGGCCGGTTGTTGCGGGCACCGTTTGCGCCGCCAGCGGGCCTGCCACTAACACTAAAGAAGATAGAAGCAGAATTTTATGCATAAAAAACAGAATAGACCTTAATAAAAACGGAAAGCAGCCCAACGGGATAAAAGCGGAGGGGGTAATTTCTCAACAAACCTACGCAGCAAGCCGTTGGCGGGGATAAGCTGCGCGGTGCCGCGCCGGGGTCCGCGCCACGGTTGGGCCTGCCATCGGCACGCGGCAAGAAGACGGATTCCGCCGCGTTTTCTTGCCTGGCCCCGGTTTTTGTGCCAACTTCGGGGTATCGGCCGGGCCAAGCTCCCGGCATTACGCGCTA
>JAYULN010000035.1:0-6840 GCA_043763525.1 Hymenobacter sp. | reverse complement strand
CGTTGAACCAGTGGCCATGCAACCGGGCAAGTCAGGCACGTAGGCTCCGTATCCAGTTGTTGACTTTTCGAAAATAACGAGGTACGATTTGGCGAGCGTTTTCATTTCAATCCGGCTTGTTTGAGCGCACTGTTTAGAGTGCCAATGGGAATATCGTCGGAGAGCTTATGCACTGAAACCGTACAAAGGCCCGGCTTTAGTGGATGCTTGAACTGCCGATGGCTGCCACTTTGTCGAGACAAATACCAGCCGTCGGTTTCCAGCAATGCAATGAGTTCTTTGCCTTTCATTACCCAAACAAGTTACGCACCAAGTGAGTGCCCACACCTATAGCTACTTCAGCAGCTCGTAGATGCCGGCGACACCCTGGCCGCCGCCCACGCAGGCCGTGACAATGCCGTACTTCTTGCCGCGCTCGCGCAGCTCGTCGAAGAGCTGGATGCTGAGCTTGGCCCCGGAGCAGCCCAGGGGATGGCCGAGGGCAATGGCTCCGCCGTTCACGTTCAGTTTCTCGGGGTCGATGCCCAGCTCGCGCACCACGGCCAGCGACTGCGAGGCGAAGGCCTCGTTCAGTTCAAACAGGTCGATGTCGTCCAGCTTCAAGCCGGCTTGTTTCAGCACTTTCGGCACGGCTTTGATGGGGCCCATGCCCATGATGCGCGGGTCGACGCCTTCGGAGGCGTAGTTCACCATGCGGGCGATGGGCTCCAGGTTCAGCTCCTTCACCATGCGCTCCGACATCACGAGCACGAAGGCCGCGCCGTCGGAAGTCTGGGAGGAGTTGCCGGCCGTAACGGTGCCGTTGGCGGCGAATACGGGGCGCAACTTGGCGAGGGCTTCCACCGAGGTGTCGGCGCGGGGGCCTTCATCGGTATCCACCACGTAGGAGCGGGTTTTCTTCTTGCCGGTGGCGGCATCCACGTAAGTTTCCTCCACCGTTACGGGCACGATGCTTTTGGCAAACTTGCCGCCCTGGATGGCCTTGATGGCCTTCTGGTGCGAGTTGTAGGAGAATTCGTCCTGGTCCTGGCGGGTAATTTTGTAGTCGTTGGCCACGGCTTCGGCCGTCAGGCCCATGCCCATGTAATAGTCGGGGTGCTTCATGGCCAGCGCGTAGTTGGGCACGGTTTTCCAGCCCACGGTGGGCACCATGCTCATGCTCTCGGTGCCACCCGCGATGATGCAGTCGGCCATGCCGGCCGTGATTTTACCCACCGCCATGGCGATGGTTTCCACGCCGGAGCCGCAGTAGCGGTTCACGATGAGGCCCGGGACGTTGATGGGCAGGGCCAGCAGCGAAATCAGGCGGCCCATTTGCAGGCCCTGCTCGGCCTCCGGCACGGCATTGCCGACGATAACGTCGTCGATACGCGTGGGGTCGAGGGCGGGCACTTCGGCTACGAGGTGCTTGATGACGGCGGCAGCGAGGTCGTCGGGGCGGGTGAAGCGGAAGCCGCCGCGTGGGGCTTTGCCCACGGCGGTGCGGTAGCCGGCTACGATATATGCGGTGTTGTTCGACATGTTGTTCTGGCGTTAACCTCACCCCCTAGCCCCCTCTCCCGTGGAGAGGGGGAACTAGTTTTTAGCTTTAGTTAACTAACTTTTAAAAAGTTAAATACTGTTTTTATTACCCAACTAACATCTACTATTAGAAACTAGTCCCCCCTCTCCTAGGGAGAGGGGGCTAGGGGGTGAGGTTTTGGCGTGAGGCTAGTTACGCAGCGGCTTTCCAGTCGTCAAAATGCTCTGAATCCGCTCCAAGGTTTTACGCTCGCCGCACAGGCTGAGGAAGGCTTCGCGCTCCAAATCCAGCAGGTACTGCTCGCTCACCTCCGTGGGCGACGACAAATCCCCGCCGCACATCACGAAGGCAAGCTTGTCGGCAATGAGCTGGTCGTGGGTCGAGATGTAGTTGCCCTGCTGCATGGCGTACACGCCGGTTTTGAACATGGCCAGCGCGCCTTTGCCATGCACTTTGATGTTGGTTTTCGGCACCGGCTGGGTGTAGCCGGCATCGGCCAAATCGAGCGCGGCGGCTTTGGCGGCGGCGATAACGCGGTTAGAATTCACCACGATTTCGTCGCCCCGGCGCATGAAGCCCAGGTCGAAGGCCTCAGCAGCGGAGGTCGAAACCTTGGCCGTACTGATGGTCATGTACGTGTTACGGAGCATGTTGAACTCCGGCTCGCCTTCCTCGTACTTGAGGGCCGTGCGCAGGGTCATTTCCTTGGTGCCGCCGCCGGCCGGAATCAGGCCCACGCCGAATTCGACGAGGCCCATGTAGGTTTCGGCCGCGGCCACTACCCGGTCGCAGTGCAGGTTGATTTCGCAGCCGCCGCCCAGCGCCAGGCCGTGCGGCGCGCCCACCACCGGAATGCTGCTGTAGCGCATCCGCATCATGGCGTTCTGGAACTGCGCAATCATCATGTTCAGCTCGTCGAACTCCTGCTCCACGGCTTGCAGGTACACCAGGCCCAGGTTGGCCCCGGCCGAGAACTGCGCCCCGTCGTTGCCAATCACGAGGCCCCGATAGCCAGCTTCGGCCATCTCCACCCCTTTCAGCACGCCCTGAATCACGTCCTGACCCAGCGAATTCATCTTCGAGTGGAACTCCACGTTCAGAATGCCGTCGCCGAGGTCGATAACCGAGGCACCCGCGTTTTTCCACAGCACTTTGCCCGTGGTGCGCAGGTTGTCGAGAATGATAAAGTTCTCGACGCCGCGGATGGGCTGGTAGCTCTTGGTTTCGGCATCGTAATACTCTTTGCTGCCGGCCGCGTTCACTTTGTAGAACGTGGTGTGGCCGGCGGCCAGCATCTCGGTAACCCAGGCTGCGGGCTGCTTGCCCTCGGCCGTCATCAGCTCGATGCCTTTGGGCACGCCCAGCGCGTCCCAGGTTTCAAACGGGCCCATTTCCCAGCCGAAACCGGCGCGGAGGGCATCGTCAATCTTATACAGCGCGTCGGTGATTTCGGGCACGCGGTTCGTTACGTAGGCGAACAGACTACAGAAGCTCTTGCGGTAGAAGTCGCCGGCTTTGTCTTTGCCCGAAACCAGCGCCGCGAAGCGGGGCGCGAGGGTTTCCATGGTTTTGGTCAGCTCCAGCGTGGCGAATTTCACCTTGCTGCTCGGCTTGTATTCCAGCGTAGCCAAATCCAGCGCTTGAATCTCCGACTTGCCGCCTTCGCCCTTCACTTTCTTGTAGAAGCCCTGGCCGGTTTTGTCGCCCAGCCACTTGTTATCGCCCATTTTCTTGAGGAACTCGGGCAGCTGGAACACGGCTTTCGCCTCGTCGTCGGGCAGGCCCTGGGCCAGGCCGTTGGCCACGTTCATCAGCGTATCGAGGCCCACCACATCAGAGGTGCGGAAGGTGGCCGACTTGGCGTGGCCAATCACCGGACCGGTGAGTTTGTCCACTTCCTCCACCGTCAGGCCCAGCTCCTGCATGATGCGCAGCACGTCCATAATGGCGAATACGCCCACGCGGTTGGCGATGAAGGCCGGGGTATCCTTGGCCAGCACCGTGGTTTTGCCCAGGTACAAATCGCCGTAGTGCATCAGGAAATCAACTACCGACTTGTCCGTATCCGGGGTCGGAATGATTTCGAGCAATTTCAAATAGCGGGGCGGGTTGAAGAAGTGCGTGCCGCAGAAATGCTGCTTGAAATCCTCCGAGCGGCCTTCGGTCATCAAATGAATCGGGATGCCGCTGGTGTTGCTGGTGATGAGCGTACCCTTCTTACGGAACTGCTCCACGCGCTCGAACAGGCTCTTTTTAATATCAAGGCGTTCAACCACGACCTCAATCGTCCAGTCGCAGCCGGCAATTTCCTTGAGGTTGTCGTCGAAGTTGCCGGTTTTGATGCGGCTGGCATCGGCCTTGCGGTAGAGCGGCGAAGGGTTGGCAACGATTGCGGCCTGCAACGCGGCATTTACAATGCGGTTGCGCACGGCCGGAGCCTCCAGCTTCAGACCTTTTTTCTCTTCGTCGGGCAGCAGCTCTTTGGGCGAAATGTCGAGCAGCAGCACCTGCACGCCAATGTTGGCGAAGTGGCAGGCAATGCGCGAGCCCATTACGCCGGAGCCGAGCACGGCAACTTTCTTGATGGTTCGATTCATCCTCTTATGGGGGTGATGAGGTGATGGGGGAATAAGTTTTTTGGAGGAGTGTGAACAGTCATGCTTCAACTCCGCTCAGCATGACGTTCTATTCTACTAGAATTTCAGGAACTAAGCCGCCGAAGTTTCCTGGCGGTACGGTTTCAGCACAAATTCTTCAAACAGGGTTTTGCCCTCAATCATGCCCGTAATCTGGGCGGCAACTTTGAAGAAAACATCGAGCTGGCTCTGGGAGATTTTCTCCCGCATTTTCAGGTTGAAGTGGCGCACGGTCTGGCGCGAAATTTCCTTTTTCTCCAGGCCCATCTGGGTCAAAAAGATGCGGACCGAACGTTTATCCACCGAGTCGGCCTGCTTGTAAATCAATCCCTTTTCCTCCATGCTCCGCAAGATGCGGGTGAGGCTGCGGGTTTCGAGGCCCAGCAGCGGGGCGATTTTGGTGGCCGGCGTGCCCTTCTCCTGGTCAATGTTCAGCAATACGAAACCGATGCTGGTCGTGATGTCGTTCTGGGAAGCCTGGGTGTTATACATCCGCGAAATAGCGTGCCAGGCCACTTTTATATTATAATCGACGGTTTCTTCGGGTTTCATAAGCGGGAGTATAGTGCGGTAAACTTACGAAAAATTTGTTAGGCTTGCATACTATATCAACTAAAAAAGAGGCTGGATGGTCCAGCCTCTTTTTTAGTTGAAACGAAATAAATATTTCGTTACGGTACCACTACGATAGCGACCGACGACCCCGTCGGGTTCAACGCCGGATAGGTGATGCGGCCCGTAGCCGGGTCGGAATATCCTGCCAGAACGGCGGTTGAGCCGAATGCTGCCAGGTATACGGTAGTGCCGGTGGCAAAGCCCGCATTATTCAGTGCGGCACGGGATACAGCACTGTTAAACGAGTAGAACGTGCTGGGTGTAACACCCGTGCCCGTGCCTGTAAACAGCAGCGTGGCGGTGGCGGGGCTCACGGTTGGGCTGGCGCTGGCAAACAGAGCGTACCGAAACGTGCTGGTCGGCGTTGGGCTTGCCACGTTCAGGCTCAGGCTAACCGAAGCCGAAGAAGGGTTGCTGGTAGCGGTAAAGGACGGCACCGTCAGGGTGGACACCTGCGATATGCTCACGGTGCCCAAATATGTGGGTTGGTCACCGCCAATGTGACCCAATCCATACCGATGGAAAGTAGCCAGACCAGTTCGGGAATACGTCAGGTTGTAGGTGCCGGCACGCACATTGGTAAATTCATACTTGCCGTCGGCGTTTGTGGTGGCCGAGATGGCCGGGGTTGCACCGTCGATGCTAACAACAACCCCGCTTTTGGTAAGGATGCCGCCGTTTTCGTCAATCGGGTTTACAAAGCCCGCAATACTGCCGGTAAGGCCCTGCCCAGCAGTGCCAGCCGGGCCCGGGTCACCGTCTTTGCCCTTGCAACCAGTAAGAAGTAGTGCTGCACCGAATACGACGCAAGCAAATTTGGAAACGTACCGCATTAAAGTAGAAATTAAAAAAAGTGAGAACTATCCGGCAAAGCTAGAACAAGACAGCGCCCGCTCAATGCTGGCGGGCGCTGTTTTTTTTGCGGCTTGGCTTAGCTGTTCTTCAGCGCCGTGCGCCTATTTATACATCCCCTCAATCACGGCCTTGTTAGTCTCGGTAATCACCTTGCGCTTCACCTTCATGGTGGGGGTCATTTCGCCACTTTCTACGGTCCAGAGCTCGGGCAGCAGTACAATGCGCTTCACCTGTTCCCACTGCGCGAAGCTTTGGTTGTACTTCTTCACCAGGCCCTCGTAGAGGTCGACAATTTTAGGGTTTTTAATGAGCTCTTCATTCGATGCATCGGGCACGCCGTTGCGCTTGCACCAGCCCTTGAGGTCGGCAAACGACGGAATAACCAGCGCTGAGGCAAACTTCTGGTCAGCCCCAACCACCATGGCCTGCTCGATGAGCGGGTCTTCCTTCAGTTTGCCCTCAATCACCTGCGGGGCAATGTACTTACCGCCCGACGTTTTGAACATCTCCTTCTTGCGGTCGGTGATTTTCAAAAACTTGCCGTTCACCAGCTCGCCAATGTCGCCGGTGTGGAACCAGCCATCCGCGTCGAATTCCTGGGCCGTGAGCTCGGGCTTGTTGTAGTAGCCCTTCATCACGGAGGCCGATTTGGTCAGAATCTCGCCATCGGCGGCAATTTTCACCTGCACGTTGTCCACAATTGGGCCCACGGCCCCAATCATGTTGTTTTCGGGCTCGTAGCCGCCCACGGCAATCACGGGCGAGGTTTCGGTGAGGCCGTAGCCCTCCATCACATGGATGCCGGCCGCCCAGAACACGCGGGCCAGGCGCGGCTGCAAGGCCCCGCCGCCGCTCACGATGCAGCGCAGGTTGCCACCCAGCGCCTCGCGCCACTTGTTGAAGATGAGCTTGTTGGCCAGCGCCAGTTGGGTATTGTAGAAAAAGCCCTGGTCCTTCTGGGTGTCGAATTTCAGGCCCAAATCCAAGGCCCAGAAAAACAGGCTTTTCTTCACGCCTTCGAGCTCATGGCCCTTGGCCACAATCTTATCATATACCTTCTCTAGGAGGCGCGGCACGGTGGTGAAAATCTGGGGCTTCACCTCGCGCAGGTTATCGGCGATGACGTCCATGTTCTCGGCGTAGTAGATGCTCACGCCGTTTATCATGTAGAGGTACGTTACCATGCGCTCAAAAATGTGGCAGAGCGGCAGG
>JAYULN010000034.1:0-6867 GCA_043763525.1 Hymenobacter sp. | reverse complement strand
GCGCGGCCACGAAATTGGTTTGGGCCGTTTGCAGGTTGGCGTGGAAATAGCCGGTACCCAGCGACGCGCCCTTGCCCATGCCCGCGTTCACGATGACGCGGTCGAGAGTGCCCAGGTCGGCTTTGAAGGCGTGGAATACCTCGAACACCTGGTCATGGTTGTTCACATCGAGGGCGCGCACGAAGATTTTGATGTTCGGGTGGACGGCTTCCAGCTCGGCTTTCAGGGCATCGAGGCGGTCGGTGCGGCGGGCGCAGAGGGCGAGGTTGCGGCCCATGCGGGCGTATTCGCGGGCCATGCCTTCGCCCAGGCCCGAGCTGGCTCCGGTGATGAGAATATTTTGGCGGGTCATTTATTTAGGGCATGAGGGTAAGGGGGTAGGAGGGAATGAGGATAGAATGTCATGCAGAGCGCAGCGAAGCATCTTTACTGCTTCGTTGATTGGATTACTATCGCGGTAAAGATGCTTCGCTGCGCTCTGCATGACGTTCTCTATTATCGTTCTGGCCACCCATCAACTTCCCAGGCGCATGGCCCGGCGGCAGCGCCAGTGCAGGTAATGCACGAAAATCCAGAAGTTTTTGAAGGCCGGGTTGCGGGTTTGCTTGTGGTGGTAGCGGTAGTAAATCTGCTGGGCGATGGCCGAAAGCCGAAACAGCCCATACACCTCGTAAAACGCCCAATTCTCGGGCTGAAAGCCGGTTTTTTCGCAGTAATAGGCCACCACTTCCTTGCGGCTGAGCATGCCGGGCAGGTGGGTGGGCTGGCGGCGGGTGGCCTGGGCCAGGAAGTCGTCATCGGCCTGCACCCAGTAGGCCAGCAGGTTGCCCAGGTCCATCAGCGGGTCGCCGAGGGTGGCCAGTTCCCAATCGAGAATGGCCAAAATGCGCGTGGGGTCGTCGGCATCGAGCACCACGTTATCGAACCGAAAGTCGTTGTGCGTGATGCAGATGCGCTCCTGGCTGGGCTGGTTCGCTTCGAGCCAGACCATGATGCGGCGCCCGCTGGGCACATTCCAGGTGCGGGCCTGGGTGTAGCGCTTGCTCCAACCAGATATTTGGCGCTGGGTGTAGCCGCTGCCGCTGCTCAGGCCCGCCAGGCCGGCGGCCTGATAGGCTACCTGATGCAATTCAATCAGCCCATCGAGCACGTTCAGGCAGAGCTGGCGCACGGTAGCGGGCGGCAAATCGAGCCCGCGCGGCAGGTTTTTGCGCGGAATGATGCCGGCCACGCGCTTCATCACGTAAAAATCGACCCCGATAATGGACTCGTCTTCGCAATACGCCACCATGTCGGGCACGTAGGGATAAATTGGCTTCAGAGCCTTTTGCACGCGGTATTCGCGGCCCATGTCATGCGCCGATTTGGCCTTGGTTCCGGCTGGTGGGCGGCGCAGGATGAGGTCGGCGTTGTCGTATTCGAGCCGGTAAGTCCAGTTGGAGGCTCCACCGGAATATTGCGTCACGCGCGGGGTACCGCGCAGTTCGGGGCGCTGCTGTTTCAGCCAGGTATCGACGGCGGCCGCGTCCAGTTCCTCGCCGGGGCGGAGCGGGCCAGCGGTGTCGAGGAGACGAGCGGGCGATGGGGTCATGGATTTTGAACATTTAGAGAACATCAAACTCCCCTCCTTGCCAAGTAGGAGATGTTCGCGCGCAGCGCGGACGGAGGTGGTTGCGGGCGTTGAACGCTGCTGAGACGATTTTAACGCGAGTCGTTCAATGCCCGCAACCACCCCAGCGTCCGCTTAGCGGCCACGTCCCCTCCTTGGTAAGGAGGGGAGTTGTCGTTCATTCCCGTTTCGCCTTGTACTTGACCAGCTCCACTCGCGCCACCATGGCGCGGTGAACCTCATCGGGCCCATCGGCCAGGCGCAGGGCGCGGGCCAAGGTGAAGAAGGCCGTGAGCGGCACGTCGTGCGACATGCCGGCCCCGCCGTGAATTTGAATGGCCTCGTCCACCACGCGTTGCAGCACGTTGGGCGCGACAACCTTGATGGCTGAAATCTCACTCATAGCCGCTTTCACGCCCTGCGTATCAATTTTCCAGGCGGCGTAAAGAGTCAATAATCTGGCCTGGTCGATGGCCATGCGCAGGTCGGCCACGCGCTCCAGGTTGCCGCCCAGTTGCAGAATGGGCTTGCCAAATGCGGTGCGGGCCAGCCCTCTTTTAATCAATAATTCCAGCGCCCGCTCGGCCGCGCCAATGCAGCGCATGCAGTGGTGAATGCGGCCCGGCCCGAGGCGGCCCTGGGCAATGGCAAAACCTTCGCCCAGGCCCACCAGCAGGTTGCTTTTCGGCACGCGCACGTTGTCGAAATGCACTTCGCCGTGGCCGTAGGGCGAGTCGTACTCGCTGAAAGCGGGCAGCATCCGCTCGATGGTTACGCCGGGCGTGGGCAGCGGCACCAGCACCATGCTGTGCCGCCGGTGCGGCTCAGCTTCGGGGTTGGAAAGGCCCATGAAGATGGCCAGGCGGGCCTCGGGATGGCCCAGGCCGGTGGCCCACCACTTGCGGCCGTTCAGTACCAGCGCGTCGCCGTCTGCCTGAATGGTGGCCTGCATGTTGGTGGCATCGGAGGAAGCCACGTCGGGCTCGGTCATGCAGAATACGGAGCGAATTTCGCCGGCCAGCAGCGGTTCGAGCCACTCAGCTTGCTGAGCTTCGCTGCCGAAGTAGTGCAGCACCTCCATGTTGCCGGTATCGGGCGCGTTGCAGTTGAAAACGGTGGGCGCGATAAGGCTGCGGCCGGTTGCCTCGGCAATGGGGGCGTATTCGAGGGTGCTGAGGCCAGCCCCGTGCGTGGCATCGGGCAGGAATAAATTCCAGAGGCCGGCGGCTTTTGCCTGGGTTTTCAAGTCCTCAATTGCCGGTAGTACGCGCCAGGTTTGCCAATCACCGCCGGAGTTGGCGGCCAGGTTTTCGTGGTGATAGGCGGCTTCGATGGGCGCGATGTGCTCGCGCATAAAGGCTTGCACGCGGGCGAGGTAGTCCTGGGTTTGGAGGCTGGGGGTGAAATCCATTGGTTGGGGAGAACGCGAAGTAGCGCGGACTTTTAGTCCGCGGATAGACGATTCAACTCGCGGACTAAAAGCCCGCGCTACGTTACGAAATCACGCCGCTGTCAATCACCAGCTGGGTGCCGTTGGTGTAGCTCGAATCGTCGGAGGCCAGGTAAATAAACGCTTTCGCTACTTCATCGGCCCGGCCGAGGCGCTTCATGGGGCTGGCGGCAATCATTTGATTCCGCAGTTCCTCGGGCGCGTCCTTTATCAACGGCGTGTCGATGTAGTAGGGGCACAGGGCATTCACGCGCACGTTGCGGCGGGCAAACTCCAGCGCGGCGGTTTTGGTGAGGCCCAGCACGCCGTGCTTCGAGGCCACGTAGGCACTCAGCCCCGCCGCGCCTTTGATGCCGGCCAGCGACGACATGTTCACAATCACGCCCCCACCCTGCTTCATAAACTGCGCCAGCTCGTACTTCATACAAATGAAAACCCCCGTCAAATTCACGTTGATGATGCGCTGAAACGACTCTTCGCTGGTTTCGAGGAAGCTGAAATAGCCTTCGCCGATGCCGGCGTTGTTCAGGGCCACATCGAGCCGGCCACATTGCGCCACGGTGGCAGCAATGGCCTGCTGAATACTGGCCGAATCGGTCACGTCGAGCGGCACAAAAAGAGCTTCCTGGCCGGCCGCTTTTATGGCTTCGAGCGCAGCCTGATAATCCGAGCCGGGCAAGTCGGCGATGACGACCTGGGCCCCTTCCTCGGCGGCAGCGACGGCGGCGGCCCGGCCCAGGCCAGAGGCTCCGCCAGTGATGAAGACGACTTTATTTTCGAGTTTTTTCATGAATGGGTGGAAAGGAATCGTTTGTCATCCTGACTGCATAGGCCATCAAAACCAAGCCTCCTGCATGTCCACCGTCACGTGGTTGGCCGATTGCAGCCGCCTGGCCAGGCTGGGCACTTTCACCAGCTCGTACTCGAAAAAGTACTGGGCGGCCATGAGTTTGCCGTGGTAGAAGTTCTGGTCGTCGGTGTGTGCCGTTGGCAGCGCCTGCTGGGCCACGGTGGCTTGGCGCAGCCACTGCCAGGCCACCACCACCAGCCCGGCCAGCTCCAGGTAAAGCGTGGCATCGGCCAGAAAAAGCTCGTGGTCCTGCGCGGCTACGCCCAGCAAATGGCCCGTCACCTGCTGCAACGTGCCCACGGCTTTGGCGAGCTGCGCGGCCAAGGGCGCTACTTGCGGCTGCGCCTCGGCCGCGGCAATGGCGGCCTGCATCTCGGCCAGCAGCAGGCCCACGGCCTTGCCGCCGTGCTGCGTGATTTTGCGCCCCAGCAAATCGAGCGCCTGAATGCCCGTCGTGCCCTCGTGAATGGGGTGAATGCGCGACTCGCGCCAGAACTGCTCCACCGGAAAATCGGTGGTGTAGCCGGCCCCGCCATGCACCTGAATGGCCGCGCTGGTGCTCAGCACGCCCATTTCCGAGGGGTAGCTTTTGGCGATGGGCATCAGCAAATCGAGCAGCAGCTCGGCATTCTCCTTTTCGGAGCCCTCCCCCACCCGCGCCACGTCCATGTAGTAGCTACAGCTGAGCAGCAGCCCCAGCGCGCCTTCCATGGTGGCTTTTTGGAAGAGCAGCATCCGCTTCACATCGGCGTGCTGGATGATGGGCACCTGCGGCTTGGTGACGTCGCGGGCAGCCACGGGGCGGCCCTGGGGCCGGGCACGGGCGTACTCCAGGGCGGCGTAGTAGGCGGCCGTGCCGATGGCCGCCGCGCTCACGCCCACGGCCAGGCGGGCCTCGTTCATCATCTGAAACATGTAGCTGAGGCCCTTGTTGGGTTCGCCTACCAGGTAGCCCCGGCAGTCATCCTGGCCCCCAATCATGAGGTGGGCAATGGGCGCGCCCTTGCAGCCCAGCTTGTGGTAGATGCCGGCCGTCACCACGTCGTTGGGAATTAAATCAGCGGCCGTTTCCTGGCCGGTGGGCAGGCCGGCCGCCACCCGCTGGCGCGGCACCACAAACAGCGAAATGCCCTTGGCCCCGGCCGGCGCGCCTTTTATGCGGGCCAGCATGAGGTGAACCACGTTGTCGCAGGCATCATGGTCGCCGGCCGAAATGTAGATTTTCTGGCCCCGCATCTGGTAGTAACCGGCCGCGGTGGGCGCGGCCGCGGTGGTGATGTCGGACAGTGAGCTGCCGGCATCGGGCTCGGTGAGGGCCATGGTGCCCTGCCAGCAGCCGGCGTACATCAGCGGTGTGAAGGCGGCCGTGAGCGCCGGGCTGGCAAAGCTGCGCAGCAAATTGGCTGCCCCCAGCGTAAGAAATGGCGGCACGCTGGCCGAATAATTGGTAGCCTGCATGGCAAACACCGCCGCGTTGTACACCGTGCCGGGCAGCTGCTGCCCGCCTTCTTCGTAGGGAAACAGGGCCGAAATCCAGCCATCTTCCCCGAAACGCCGCACAATGTTCGGCATGCCGGGGTGCAGCCGAATGGTGCCGTCTACAAGCTGCGGCTCCTGGCGGTCGAGCTCGGTGAGCAGGGGCCGGAGAAGCGTGTCGGAGAACTGCCCGGCGGTGTCCAGCACCAAATCAATCGAGCCACGGTCGTGGTCCTGGAAGAACGGGAATCGAGCTAATTTTTCGACGTGCAGCACCTCGTGGAGCTGAAAAGCCAGGTCGCGGCGAGAGTAGGCTTGCTTGGCCATTGTTGGCGGGCTTGGGTGGGAAGGAAGAGCGGGTAAAAGTACCCGCCGGCCCGCCTCGCCCCAATGACCTAGGTTAAGAAATGCGGCGAGGGGTGGAGGTGCAACTAAGACCGTCATGCAGGGTACTTGAGCACCGCCCGTTCCCCGCCCATGCGGTAGGTGGAGGTGCAACTAAGAACGTCATGCAGAGCGTAGCGAAGCATCTCTACCGCTATAGTAAATCTGATTACTTGCGCGGTAGAGATGCTTCGCTACGCTCTGCATGACGTTCTTTTTTCCTCTCCTTCCCTGCTTCCCCCATCCCTTCCTCACAGCTGCGCCCGCATCCGGCTCAAACTCTCCGGCTTCACGCCCAGATACGTAGCAATGTGCCGCTGTGGCACCTGCCGGATGAGTTCCGGGTTTTGGTGCAGCAGGGCCAGGTAGCGGGTTTTCAAATCATCCATCTGAAAGGCACGCAGGCGCTCGGTGAGGCCGCACACCAGGTCTTCGTTGATGCGGCGGCCCAGGCGCTCGATGGGCGGCACCCGCCGGAACAGCCGGTTGAGGTCGGGCACCAGAATTTCGTGGGCCACCACGTCGGTCAGGCATTCAAAATACAGCTCGGTGGGCACCTGGGCCACAATGCTGAGGGTGTCGAAGCAGAACGACTCGGCTCCGTAGAACGCCGAGGTAATATCCTCGCCGCGCACCAGCCGGTAGGCCCGCGCCAGGCCGGTTTCGATGAAATAGAGCCGGTCGGGCACCGGGCCGGGATGGAACAGCTCGGTCCCTTTCCGAAACGCGCACGGCCGAAAAAAAGCCAGCGTCTGGGCCAGCTCGTCGTGGCTCAGGTGGGCGTGCTGTTGCAGGTAGGCGCGCATAAGCGGGACATAAACCAAAAAAACGGCGTTTGGAGGATTGGAGCCGGTACTTCACGAAAAGTACGTCGCCGCCGCTGCACCTTTGCCCGCTCCCGCTTCTGGCGGCTCACCTTTCGCCCATTGCCTGCGGCCATTCCGATGGCTTACCTATGCAACTTTTCATTTATTCTTCCCTGAGCGCTTCGGCCCGCTCTTATCTTCAGAAGCAGCTTCCCACCGACGTGGAGGCCACTTTTAACCACGACCTGGCCCCCGACCACCAGTTTTCCACCTTTCAGGAAGCCGATGTGCT
>JAYULN010000033.1:0-16522 GCA_043763525.1 Hymenobacter sp. | reverse complement strand
AAATAGTGCGACTCGAACCGGATGGCGGGCTGCACCAGGTCGTGCAGGGCATCAATGGCCAGCTGGTTGTGCAGCTGGGTGATGTCGATGGCCAGAATCAGGTGGTGCAGGGGTAGCTGCACAATGCCGGGCATCCAGTTCAGGCCCAGCCACAGCTCGTCTTCGACCGAAATGTTGGGCACTGTGTTCATGTCGATGAGCAAAATGCGCACGGGCAGTTGGCGGGCCAGGCCCAGCAACGCCTCGGCGCTATTGCGGAGCGTGGCAGTGTCGGCTTCCGAAATCCATTCCAGGCGCAGCAAGCCCAACACGGCATCGTGCTGCAAACGAAAATCGGGAATGCTGTTGAGTATCAAAATGGCTTGGTTACAGTGAACTGTGGCTGTAATCGTATCCGGCACGGTTACCGTCCGGCACGTCAGCGCGCCCTACTTCCACTCCCCGCCGCCGTCAGCCTTCTCGCTATCGGGCTTTATCAGGCGGAACTCCACCCGGCGGTTCACCTTGGCATCGGCCTCGGTGAGCTCGTCTTTCAGGGGTTTGAAGGAGCCGTAGCCGAAGCTGTCGATGCGGTTGGGCTTGAGCTTGCCCTTGCGCTCGATGTATTTGCGAATTTCCTCGGCACGGTCCTGCGAGAGCTTTTCGTTCACTTCGGGGTCGCCGCTGCTGTCGGTGTGGCCCGAAATGCTGAGCCGGAAGGAGGGGTGGTCGACCAGAAACACCGCAATGCGGTCGAGGGTCGGGTGCATCGAGGCAAGGATGCTCGACTTGCCCTGCTCGAACTCCAGGTTCCGGAATATCAGCGGCAGCTTGTAGTCGATGCTGTTCGTGAGCAGCGTCATCACCGTGTCGCCCTTCAGCTCGAACTGCTTTTCGAGACTAAAAAAGTCCGAGCTCTGAATCAGCATGGCGTAGTGCGAGCCCTCAATCAGCTCGAAGTCAAACGTGCCATCGGGCCGGATAAACTTGCTGGCCACCTCAATGCCGTTGTCGGTATCAATGATGCTCACGATGCCCTTGAGCGGCCGGCTGCTCACCGAATCCAGCAGCGTGCCCTCTACTTTGGTGGTGGCCAGGGGCTGCGCCTCCATCGGCAGCGGGAAAGAGTAGAGGTCGAGGTTGTTGATTTCCTGGGCCTCGGAGCGGGCGTAGTAGAGGTTTTTGCTTTGCGCGTCGATGGTGAAGTAGTATTCCGAGCCCTTGCCGTTCACCAGCGGACCAATATTTTTGGGCTCCTGCCAACGGCCGCCCACCTTGTAGGTTTTGTAAATGTCGAAGTCGCCAAAATTCAGCAGCTGGCCCCGCGAGCTGAAGTACAGCACGTGGTAGAGCGGGTGGTAAAACGGGCTCACTTCGCTTTCGCGGGTGTTTATCACGGGGCCGGCGTTTTCGGCGGCGCTCCACTGCCCGTTGCGCAGCTTGTGGGTGAAATAAATGTCGGACAGCCCGAAGCCGCCCAGCCGGTCGGAGGCGAAATACAGCGTGTCTTCGCCCTGCGAGAGGGTGGGCTGCGAATCCCAGGCCGGCGAGTTCACGAGGTTGCCCAGGCTTTTGGGGGTGCTCCACTTGCCGTCTTTGCCCTGCGTGGCCGTGAACAGGTCGCAGTTGCCGTGGCAGGTGGCGCACTCGCAGCGGGCAAAGAAAATGGTGCGCCCGTCCTTGCTCAGGCAGGCCGAGCCCTCGTTGTTGGGCGAGTTGATGGGCTTGGGCAGCGGCTCGGCATCGGTCCAGCTCACGCCCTCGCGGTGCGAAGTGTAGAGGTCCTCGTCCATCACGCCGGTGAGGCCGCGCCGCTTGCGCTTGCTGCTGAACAGCAGCACCGAATCGTTGCCGGCCAGCGCGGGGCCGTAGTCGGGCGCCTTGCTGTTGATGGCATCGCCCATGCTCGTGTACACGCCCTTGGGCGGGTGAAACGTGTTGAGGTTCTTGCGGTATTCCACCAGGTCGTAGTACGTTTTCAGGGGTACGTACAGGTCCTGGTTTTTCTCCTCCAGCGAGTCGTAATACAGCTGAATGCGCTTGATGTCGCTGCGGCTGTGCTTCAGAGCGAGGCGGTAATAGGCCTTGGCTTTCACCGTCTGGCTGTCGCGCTCCAGCAGCTGGCCCAGGCGCCACAGCATGCCGGTGTTCTTGGCGAAGTTGGTGGGCCCGAAGCGCGCCACGTAGTCTTCGAGCAGCAGCCGGGCCGAGTGGTACTGGCGGCGGCGCTCGGCTTTGCCAATGGCGCGCAGGGCCTTTTTATCCTCAAAAAACGAGTAGCGGTTGATGTTGACGAAGTCGGGGGTGCCATCGGGCCGCAGGTGCAGCTTGCGGCTGATGCGGCTGCTGAGGCCGCGCACGCGGTAGGTGCCGCCCGCAATGGCGGATTTGCGGGCGGGCGGCGCAGCGGCGGCCGGGGCGGCGGCGGCCGGCTTGGCCGTTGGCGCGGCTGGCTTGGCGGCTGTTTTTTTCAAAGCCGTTTTCTGGCGCGTCGGGGCCGCCGAAGCCCCGCCGCTGGTGGTGTCGGCCGACGGCGAAGCGGCCGCCGGAATGCCCTTGGCGGGCCGGCGCTGGGCCTGCGCCCCAGGAGCGGCGGCCATTCCCAGCAATAGCAGCAGGAAAATAAACGGACACCGACGCAATAAAAAGGACATTAGTAGAGGTGTTGGAACAATTATTTTCGCAAGTTGCCAACAAATTAACGATTTATGAAGCGTGGCTGGTGCGGGCCGGGCTGCCGGGTGCGCCGCTTTGGCGGCTCCGCCCGGCTGGCACGGCCCTTGAAGACCAAACGCGCCGGGAAACCGTACCTTGTACCTCCCGCTTCCTGAGGCGACGGGCTGCCAATCTGGCACCCGTCGCCGTTGCTTTTGGCTTTATCCCCGCTCATGCGTCTGGCATCTGTTTTCTCTTCCGCTACGTCCCCGGTTCGGGCGCTTGGCGATTCCAACTCTCAACCCGAAGCCATCGCCATTATGGCCGCTGACCCCGACCACCTCCTGCGCGGCGACGATGCCCCGCCCACGTTGCCGCTGCTGCCCGTGCGCAACACGGTGCTGTTTCCGGGCGTGGTGCTGCCGGTCACGGTTACCCGCAAAAAAAGCATCAAGCTGGTGCGCAAAGCCTACGGGGCCGATAAGTTGCTCGGCGTAGTGGCCCAGCAAAACCCCGATGCCGACGAGCCCGCTACCGACGAGCTACATCCCGTGGGTACCCTGGCCCGCATTCTGAAGCTGCTGGAGCAGCCCGACGGCCAGATTACCATCATCCTGCAAGGGCAGGTGCGCTTTAATGTTGAGGAGCAGCTTACGTTCACGCCGCAGCTGACGGCGCGCGTCAGCTACTTCACCGAGGTGGCCCTGAACCCCGAGATTCCCGGCGAGTTTGGCTTGCTGCAAGCCCTGCGCGAGGCGGCTACCAAGGTGCTGGAGCTCACGCCCGAAATTCCGATGGAAGCCCGGGCCATGCTCGACGGCATTCAGTCGCCAGCCTTCCTCACGCACTTCCTGTCGAGCAACGTGCAGCTCGACCTGCCCGCCAAACAGCGGCTATTGGAGCTGGCCGACCCCGAGCAGCAGGCCCGCCAGCTGCTCGAAGCCCTGCTGAGCCAGGCCGAGCTGCTCGAAATCAAGCAGGACATCCGCTCCAAAACCCACACCGGCATCGATGCCCAGCAGCGCGAGTATTTCCTGCGCCAGCAGCTCAAAACCTTGCAGGATGAGCTCGGCCACGAAGGCCCCGACGAGGACATCCACCGCCTGCGCGCCTGCGCCGAAACCAAAAAATGGCCCGAAGCCGTGGCGCTCCACTTCAAAAAGGAGATGGAGAAGCTGGCCCGCACCAACCCCATGGCCCCCGACTACTCGGTGAGCATGAACTACGTCGAGTTCTTGCTCGATTTGCCCTGGGGCGAGTTCACCAAGGATAAGTTCAACCTCAAGCAGACCAAGAAAATCCTCGATGCCGACCATTTTGGCCTCGAAAAAGTGAAGGAGCGGATTCTGGAGTACCTCGCCGTGCTCAAGCTGAAGCAGGATTTGAAAGCGCCGATTCTGTGCTTATACGGCCCGCCCGGCGTGGGCAAAACCAGCCTGGGCCGCAGTATTGCGGCGGCCATGGGGCGCAAGTACATCCGCATGAGCCTGGGCGGGGTGCGCGACGAAGCCGAGATTCGCGGGCACCGCAAAACCTACGTGGGGGCCATGCCCGGCCGCATTATTGCCCAGATTAAGAAGGTGGGCGTGTCGAACCCCGTCATCATTCTCGATGAGATTGACAAGGTGAGCAGCGACTTCCGCGGCGACCCCAGCTCGGCCCTGCTCGAAGTGCTCGACCCCGAACAGAACGCCACCTTCACCGATAATTATCTGGAGGTGGAATACGACCTGAGCAAGGTCCTGTTCATCGCCACGGCCAACTCGCTCGATACCATTCAGCCCGCCCTGCGCGACCGGATGGAAATCATCGACCTCACCGGCTACACCCAGGAAGAGAAAGTGCAAATTGCCCGTAAGCACCTCTGGCCTAAGCAGCTGAAGGAGCACGGCTTGGGCGAAGCCGAAGTGAAAATCACCGATGCCGCCCTGCACCGCGTGGCCGACGACTACACCCGCGAAAGCGGCGTGCGCGGCCTGGAGCGCAAACTGGCGGCTGTAACCCGCAATCTGGCCCGCCGCAAGGCCGGCAAAGAGCCCCTGCCCGCCGTGATGGAGCCGGCCGAAATCCGCAAAATCCTCGGTTCGGCCATTTTCGACCGCGACCAGTACCAGGACAACGACACCGCCGGCGTGGTCACCGGTCTGGCCTGGACTTCGGTGGGCGGCGATATCCTGTTCGTGGAAAGCCTGCTGAGCCGGGGGCGCGGCAAGCTCACGCTCAGCGGCCAGCTGGGCGATGTGATGAAGGAATCGGCCATCACGGCGTTGTCGTACCTGCGTTCGCGGGCCGATGAAATCGGCATCGACTACCGCCTGTTCGAGCAGTACGACCTGCACATTCACTTCCCCGAGGGCGCGGTGCCCAAGGACGGCCCCAGCGCGGGCATCGCCATTTTCACCAGCATGGCCTCGGCGTTCACCCAGCGCCGGGTGCGGGCCAAGCTGGCCATGACCGGCGAAATTACGCTGCGCGGCAAGGTGCTGCCCGTGGGCGGTATCAAAGAAAAGCTGCTGGCCGCCCGCCGCGCCGGCATGACGGACATCATCCTCTGCCCAAAAAACCGCAAGGACATCGAGGAAATCCCCGAAGATTACCTCAAGGGTCTCACCATTCATTACGCCGACCGGGTGGACGATGTGCTGCGCGTGGCCCTGCTCGACGAGTTGGTGCCCCACCCCCAAAAGCTGCCCGTGCGCGACGAGCCCGTGCCCGCGGCCGGCCCCAGCGTGGAAGTGCAGTAGCCAGTGTAGAACATGCTTTAGAGCAGCGGTTCCCAGGTCAGTGTACGTGTTCCGGTACCGAACGGGAGGAATACTTTAGCGTCCTGATTGGCGTTGGGTAGTCCACCGGCTGCGGCCGTTTTCACGGGAACAAGCTGAAGCATGTTCTACACCCGTTATCTTAGATAAATGATGCACCTTTCCGCCTGCCGGGTCGCCGGTTTTTGCTTTTTGATGGGACTGCTGGGCCCGCGGCCCGCTGCCGCGCAGCAGCTGGGCGGCCGCACCGTGTTTCCGTTTCTGGACCTGCCGCCCAGCGCCCAGCTGGCGGCTCTGGGTGGCATGAGCGTGTCGGCCCGCAACGACGACCCGACCATGCTGTACGGCAATCCGGCCCTGCTGAACGTCGATATGGACGGCCGCCTGGCCCTCAGCTACGTGGCTTACGTGGCCGATATCAAGCAGAGCACCGCCGCTTACGTTTTTAATACGAAGAAGGCCGGCCGCTTCGGTATCGGTCTCACCTACCTCAACTACGGCCAGTTCGAGAGCTACGACGCGGCCGGCAACAGCCTGGGCACGTTTGGGGCCAACGAGTACACGGTGGGCGTGTCGGACTCCTATACGAAGGGTAAATTTACCTTTGGGGCCACCACCAAGCTGGCCGTGTCCAGCATCGACGGTAGCCGCTCGCTGGCCGGCGTGGGCGATGCCGGCGCGGTGTACAAGCATCCCACGAGCGATTTCACGGTGGGGTTGGCGGTGAAAAACGCGGGCTACCAATTCCTGCCCTACCCCGGCACCGAGCGCGGCCCCCTGCCGCTCGACGTGCAGCTCGGGGCCACCATCAAGCCCGAGCACATGCCAGTGCGCCTCTCCCTCACCGTCCACCACCTCCAGCAGTGGGACATTCAGTACCTCGACCCCAACGCCCGTGGCCTGAAGGATGCCAGCGGTAACGACAAGACCCCCACCAAGAGTTTTGGCGACAACCTGGCCCGCCACTTCACCGCCAGCGCGGCCCTGGTGCTCAGCAAAAACCTGAACCTGCGCGTGGGCTACAACCACCTCCAGCGCCGCGAATTGCGCCTCGATAACACCAGCGGCAGCGCCGGCCTCAGCTTCGGTATTATGCTCAAGATTAGTGCGTTTCAGATTGACTACACCCATGCCACGTTGCAGGCTGCTGGTTCCAGTGAGTATTTCACGTTGGCCCGCAACCTCGATTCGTTGTTTAAGAAGAAGGAGTAGTCCGTCCTTGTACAAAACCAGAACGTCATGCTTCATCTAGCGTCCGCGCAGTCGAAGTACCCTCTACCGCGCAAGTAAACCCAAACGAAAGGGATACTTCTGTGGTAGAGATGCTTCGGCTGCGCGGACGCTAGATGAAGCATGACGTTCATTTATTTTTTGCTAACCTCCCCCAATGCTCAACCAGGATTTCCTCACCCCGGCCCAAATCGTGGCCGAGCTCGATAAGTACATCATCGGCCAGCACGAAGCCAAGCGCCACGTCGCCATTGCCCTGCGCAACCGCTGGCGCCGCCTGCACGCCCCGCTCGACATGCAGGCCGAAATCGTGCCCAACAACATTCTGATGATTGGGGCCACCGGCGTGGGCAAAACCGAAATTGCCCGCCGCCTGGCCCACCTCGCCGATGCGCCCTTCGTGAAAGTGGAAGCCAGCAAATTTACCGAAGTGGGCTACGTGGGCCGCGACGTGGAAAGCATGGTGCGCGACCTGGCCGAGCAATCCTTTAACCGCGTGAAGGCCCGTCGCCAGGAGGCCGTGAAAGCCCAGGCCGCCGATGCCGTGGAGGAGCTGATTCTCGATGCCCTTATTCCGGCCATTTCGCAGCCCGCCGGGGCTAAAACCGGCCTCGGCTTTGGCAGTGGGGGAGGAGCCGACGTGCCGCAGTCCGATGCTGAATTGAACGAGCGTACCCGCGAGCGGTTCCGCCAGAAAATCAAAAACGGCGAGCTTGAAGACCGCAAAATTGAGATTCAGGTGGCGCAGGCTGGCCCGAGCGTGGGCATCATGGGCACGCCTCCCGGCATGGACGAGGGCACCCTCTCGGGCCTGCAGGACATGCTGGGCAACCTGATGCCCAAGAAAACCCGCAAGCGCAAGGTAACCGTGGCCGAGGCCCGCAAGCTCCTCCTCGACGACGAAGCCGCCAAGCTCATCGACATGGACGAGGTGAAGGACGAGGCCGTGCGACAAGCCGAAAACGCCGGCATCATCTTCATCGACGAAATTGACAAAGTGGCCAGTAGCGGCGGCAAAAGCGGTGGTGGTGGCCCCGACGTGAGCCGCCAGGGCGTGCAGCGCGACCTGCTGCCCATCGTCGAAGGCTCGGCCGTGAGCACGAAGTACGGCATCGTGAACACCGACCACATCTTATTCATCGCCGCCGGGGCTTTCCACGTCAGCAAGCCCTCCGACCTCATTCCCGAGCTACAGGGCCGCTTTCCCATCCGCGTCGAGCTGCAAAGCCTCACCAAGGGCGACTTCTACCGCATCCTCAAAGAACCCCGCAACGCCCTCACCAAGCAGTACGAGGCTCTGTTGAAAGCTGAAGAAGTCGAGCTAACCTTCGAGGACGCGGCCCTGGAGCGCCTGGCCGAAATCGCCTCCGAAGTGAACGCCGAAGTCGAAAACATCGGGGCCCGCCGCCTCCATACTGTCATGAGCCGCCTGCTCAACGACATTCTCTACGACGTGCCCGATAAGATTGGGGCCAACGCCCACATCCTCATCACCGCCGCACTAGTGGATGAGCGCCTGAGCGACATGGTAAAGAACCGGGATTTGAGCCAGTATATTCTGTGAAATCTGTCATTGAAAACCAGCGCAATAAAAAAGCCCCGGCCAAACTGGTCTTGTGCTTACCCAAAACTCAGAAAAGAGCCGGCCGGTAGGCTAGTGCCTTTTTTGGTGTTATTTATCAAGTATAGGACTTACGCACTCGGCTACACAAGTGCTTGAATGAGTGGGTTCTGAAGCAATTGCCGCAGGTAGGGCGCCCATTGCTGGTGGTGCGCCTGATACATGGTTTGCCCCATCCGGCGGGCGTGTTGGCGGAGCGACACCCAAGCCAGGTAGCAGCAAGTCAGGTGGTTGCGCTGCGCGCTGGCCTTGCGGCACTGGCATTTCTCGGACCCGGTGAGTTGCTTGAAACTGCGGTGAAACTCCTCTACTTGCCAGCGCACCTGCACGGCCTCAATGACCATTTCGCGGGTCAGATGAGCAGCCAAGTGATTGGTAATGACCCATTCAATGTCGCCGTTTGTGGCCACTAGCTTGAAGAGCTTTACCCCAAAAGGCACTTCTTTCAGGCGCACCTCCACGCCCTGACTCCAGCCCTGGGGCGGCGGCTCAAGCGTGTCGAGGCCCTGGTAGCCGCTTTCTTTGGCCAGGCTCACCAACCGGTTGCTTTTCAGGGTCGTGAAAAACGTCCAACCCGCGCGGTGAATGCGCTTCAAATTCGTGCTGCCCGCGTACCAGGAATCGAATAAAATCTTGCGAGCCAGCAGGTTATCTTCGGCCACGACTTGGTCAAACATGGCCAGAAAATGGTCGTTTTTCGTGCGTTGGTCGTCGTCAGGCGCGTACACGCGGTAGTCGAGGGGCAGAAAATCGCCCGCCTCGCCGCTGCTGTGCACCAGATTGACCAGCCCGATGCCAGTGACCATGCCGTGCGTGTTGCCCGAGTACTGGCGCTTGGCTAAGTCGATGAAGCGGCTGTAGCGCTTGTCCTGAACACTGTCGTCCACGAGTAGAAAGGCCTCGGGCGAGTCGCGCAGCAAGGGTGCGACCAACGACCGCAACTGATTGACTGGTAGCGTGCTCGTGCGCAAAAACCGGTTCACTTGGTCATGGCTCACGTCGGGCAGATGGGCCGCCAAATGCGTGCAGGGGTAGTTCGTGGGCGTACTCAGCAGGTACTCAATGTAAGTGGTTTGGGTCAGCATGAGCGGGCGGTTTTTCCTAAATTACCTCAAAGTGCGTAAGTCCTAAAGTAGTTGCGAAGCCATCTGGATGCCTTCCACTAGCAGTCGCAGGCTCCGGTGGCCGAGCCAAAGGGTTTGCCAGCCGGGTGGGCCGTCGCCTTTGCGGCCCAGGTGCCCGCCCAGCGCGGCCAGGGCCAGATACACGGCCCGCACCGTGGCCAACGGGCATCGACGTTGGTGGCGCAGCATCCGTAACTCGGTGTTTGTTAGGCCCGCCGATTCGTTGGGCGCGTCCGATTCCAGGCGGCTTTTCTCGCGCAGGTCCGCCAGGGCCATGGCCAGGGCCCTGGCGGCGAAGAGCCGGGCGGCGGTTTGGAGTTGCAGCTTTTCGGTCCCCAGCCCCGTTTTTAGGGCCTTGTGGAAGTCCTTGATGAGCCAGCGGCTGGTGTACTGGCGGGTGCCGCTCCGGGCCGAAATCCGTTACGGGCTGGTCGCAGAGTAGAAGCCATTCCAGGCCGGGGGGGTGCCTCGGGGCCCGTTGCTTTCCAGACCCGCACCACGCTGCCGGGCACGAGTTCGCCCTTGCCCGTGGCCCCGCCCGGCCGCTGCGGGTCCCGCAAAGCCAATGGCGGATTGAAACTTACCTGCAAGACCACCTCGCGGGCCGGCTGGCGCGGCCGCCCCCGCAGGGCCAGGATGAGTGTGTCGGCGCTGGGCTGGGGCCGGGCCAGGGCGAAGAGGTGGCCGGCCGGTGTTTTAGCCGTTCCCGCCACCAGGGCCCGGTCTTGGGCGGCCCGCACCACAAAGCCCAGGCCCTGCGCATGGCATTGCTGCAGGTGCTCGTAAATGTCGGCCCTGCGGTCGGCCACCACCAATCCAGCGCGTGCCCGTAGGCGGGCGTCCCACCGCCCGCAGGCTCTGCGCCCACAGGGCCGACTCGTGGGGCCGGTCCTGCCGCAGTTGGGACTGGCCGTGGGGGCGGCTTTCTCGGCGGCTGGCACGGGCTGGCGCACGTGAAACTGCTGTTCGAGCAGGCCCAGCAGCGGCAAGGCCGGCCGTTTGGCCGTTGGGTCGGAGTCGGCGGCGGGCCAGGCAGCGGCCACCAGCGAGTGCCGCAGCACACCGAGCGCCGAGCGGGCCTTGCCCGGCTCCATCGGGCCCAGGCCCGCTTGGCGCTCGGCGGCCTCTAGCCAGCTCAGCGCGGCCGTGTCCTCGACCAGCAGGTAGGTGCCGGGAGCCTGTAAGTGGTGCTGCACCAGTTGGCGGTGAGGACCTTGTAAGGCATCGGGGGGGGGGCTGCGCGTGCCCCAGCAACTGGTAAGGCCGCCTTGCTGGCGTAGGCCTGTCCCTGGCTTAGGCGCGGAATACTCGCCCCGAGCTCTCGGGCCCACCCCGCTGCCAGCTTTACCGCCCGTTGGCTGCGGCGCACGTCGCCGAGGGCCACCTCCCCAAAATGCGTGTGCGCCCACTGCTGCGCATCCCCAAAGTCCGTTGAAATACTCATGTCCGCAAGCTACCGCCAACGCCAAAAAAAGCGCTGACCGACTGGCCAGCGCTTTTCTGAGTTTTGGGTAAGGGCAAGGCCAAACTGGTCAGGGCTTTTTTATTACGGGTCAAACCGTCGCGTTAGAAACCGGGGTTCTGTGAAATCAGCCCGTTGGTAAGAGTGACCTCGCGCAGAGGAATGGGAAAAAGATTACGGAACACTTGATTGTAAGCATTCGGAGTGGTTGGATTCGATGAACCTAGTTTCGACTGCACATTGTTAGTACGGCGCAAATCGAACCAATAGTGGCCTTCGTAGGCTAGCTCCAAGCGGCGCTGTAGTAGAATGTCGGTGACCAGGTCGGCAGCGGTTATGGCCGTGGTGGGGGCCAGGCCCGCTCGGGAGCGGATGATGTTCAACTGCGTAGTGGCTGTGGTCAAATCACCGGTTTGGGCTGCAGCCTCGGCAATAGTAAGCGCTACTTCGGCATACCGAACGACATTGAACGCATCATCGCGGGTGGAGGTGCGGTAGAACTTTTGCGTTGTTCCGGTTCGCAAAGTGAAGGGATTGCCGCCCACGTTTACGTTGGTAGTAGCAGGCACCACGTTAATGGGCAGTCGTTTATCGCCAGCGGGGTGCGCCGCTGTCATGGATGAAGCCGGGTCAAACTCGTTGCGCCCACCTGGCGAAGGGTACCAATAGAAGGCATACTGACTCTGGTCGGTGTTGGAGAATAGCAGTTGCCAGATGGCATCCGGAGCGGTGGTGCCCGTCAACTCGGCTGTTGTTCCCGAAAAGTTGGGGGTAGCAGGCACCTGTTTAGCAAAGTTCAAGGCATCGGCGTAGTTGCGCATCCGCAGTTCGAAACGGGCGCGTAAGGTCAACGCCGTGCTTTTAGTGATGCGGCTACCGGTACCAATCGATAGATTGAGAATGGCAAAGTCTAGGTCGTCACGAATGGCCTTGGCTACTTCAGCTTCAGTCGAGCGGGGAATGGCGGCCGCATCTGCGGGGGTGGTGGTGGGTAGCAGGCGTAACGGTACCCCCAGTCCGTCGGCGTAGCCGTATCCTTGGGTATTGCCACCCCACAAGGCCAGCAGGTTCATATAGTGGAAGGCCCGTAGGGCTCGGGCCTCAGCCAAGGTTGTCGTTTTGGTCGTGAATGCCGGGTCGGTAATTCGGTCGGTCTGTTGAAGTACGTAGTTGGCGCGGTTGATGGCGTTGTAGATAATGTTCCATGAGTTGCCGACCTGGATATTGTCGGGCAGCACTTGGTTAAGCCCAATTACTCCATATGTAGTAGTAAAAGTACCCACATGGCGGATTTCATTACCAATCAAGCCAACAATCGACGGGTAAGCCAAGCCATCGTAATCTGAGGCTTGTACGGCATCGTAGGCACCCAGCAAACCGGCTGCCGCGTCTTCCTTGGTCGTGAATCCTTTGTCGGAGCTGATGCTGTTCGACGGGTCCACGTTCACCGCTTTTTCGCAGGAACCCACGGTCAGGCCTAGGCTCAAAAGCAGGGCGGAGCGGGTTGCCAGCTGACGAAAATTAGTTAGTTGCATATTCGTAGTTAGAGCAAGGGAAGGATTAGAAACCAAGCGTGATGCCACCGGTAATGGTGCGCGCTTGCGGGTAGGTGAAGAAATCGGTGCCCAGCGAGGTATTGGAACCGCTGAAGGTGCTCACTTCCGGGTCGAGGCCCGAATATTTGGTGAAGGTCACCAGATTCTGGGCTTGGGCATAAACCCGGACTGAGCGCAAGTGGGCGCGTGTGCTGAGGATGGTGGGCAAAGTGTAGCCGAGGGTCACGCTCTTGAAGCGGGCATAGGAGCCATCCTCCAGGAACCGGTCCGAATTCCGGGTATTCACGTTGGGGTCGCCATACACCGCACGGGGAATATTGGTGTTGGTGTTGGTTGGATTCCAGCGGTTTAGCACGGAAACATCCTGGCCGTAGCTGGTGCTCATGCCCTGAGTATTCCCAGCTGCCGAGTTATAAATCTTGTTGCCAACATTGTATTGTAGGAACGCGCTAAAGTCGAAGTTTTTGAAGCTGAGGGTGTTTATGATACCCCCATAAAACTTAGGCTGTGCGGTACCAATGATTTCCTGGTCGGCAGCCGTAATCCGGCCATCGCCGTCGAGGTCTTTAAACTTGATGTCGCCGGGGCGGGTGAGGGTCGACTGGTACGTCGCCGTTGCCAAGCCGGTAGCCGTTTTAGCCGCAGCATCCAGCGCGTTAATTTCCTCCTGCGTCTGGAAAATGTGGTCGACGCGGTAGCCATAAAAAGCCCCTAGCGGCTGACCAACGATTAAGCGGCTCGCAAAGCCAGAAGCAGAACCGGTAGTGCTAGGGTCCGACAGTTTGGTTACCTCGTTGCGGTTGAAGCTGATATTGAAGTTGGTCTGCCAGTTAAAGCCCGTTCCCTCATTGCGGAAGTTAACGGTCGTTAGAGCAAACTCCAGTCCTTTGTTCTCGATGTTGCCGATGTTGGCACTGTAGCCTAGGAAGCCCGTATCGGCCGTGAGGCGCTGCGTGAGTAATAAGTCGTCGGTTTTGCGCTGGTAAATATCTGCCGAGATGTAGAAACGGTTTTGAAGAAAGCCCAAGTCAATGCCGACGTTGGTCTGACGAGTACGTTCCCACTTCAATTGGTCGTTGGGCAACTGGCTCAAAACCAAGCCGCCTTGACTCAGGTAGTTGGCACCAGGGCTAATCAGGCCGCGTGAGCCAAAGTTCGCGGTTGGCTGGTTGCCCGTTTCGCCGTAGCTGCCGCGTACTTTCAGTTCACTCATCACCGTTTGGTCCTTTAGGAAGTTCTCTTCCAGCACCCGCCAGCCTGCCGAAACGGCCGGAAAATAGCCCACTTGGTTGCCCGCACCGAAACGCGATGATTGGTCGCGCCGCACCGATGCGCCGAGCAGATAACGGCCCTTGAACGAATAGTCGGCTTTGGCAAGCAGGCCAAACAGTGCATTGCCAGTAGAACTGGACGTTGCCGCCGTGATAATAGCGCCAGCCGGGAGTTCCCGAACCGCGTTGCCCGAAAAGCCGGTAGTCTGCGAAAAGTTGTCGCTTTCGGCATCGCGCTGGTATTCAGCTACCAGCAATCCGCTCACCGTATGCACCTCTCCAAACGTCTTATTGTAGTTAAGGGCACTGATGTGGTTGTAGTTGAGGTCCTGTAGCGTAGCCAGGGTGGCCTCGCCACGTACGGCAGCACCGGCGTTGGTAAGGGTCGAATAGAAGCGGTTGTCTCGCCCGTAAGTATAATCAAGGCCGAAAGTAGCCCGATACTTCAGGTTTTTGATGAACTCAAATTCGATGTACTGGCTACTGATTAATCGGTTATTAGTGCTTTTGATGAAGGGCTCGGTTGCGGCAACAATGGGGTTTTCGAGCGAGCCGTTTTTGTAGTAAGTTCCGTCCGGGTTATAAATGGGCAGGTCAGCCGCATACAACCGGGCCGTGGTGAGCACCCCGTAAATGCTATTGTCGTTGTTGATGCGGTTGTTCACGCTCTGGGTCAGGCCAATAGCAGTGCCCATGCGTACCTTTTCCGAAAGCTTGTTGTCTAAGCTTATCCGGGCGCTGCCACGGGTAAAGCCGGAGCCAATAATAGTGCCCTGCTGGTCGAAGTAGTTCAGCGCCACCCGGTAGCGGCTGGCATCCGTGCCACCCGAGAAGGTGAGGCCGTAGTTGCTGATGGGAGCCGCGCGTAACACCTCATCGCTCCACTTGATGGAAGGTGCGGTACTGGGGTTCTGAAACTGGCTCAGTGGACGAACAGGACCATTATCTACATAGGTCGCGATACCACCCGTAACGGCTGCGCCGCCAGGGCCATAAATGTATGCTGCAAGGTCAGCTGCACTACGGAAAGTCAACCCAAAAGAGGATGCCAGATAGTTGCCCGCCGCATTTGCCGGGAAACGGTTGGTAGCAGCATCCAGAAACAATTGGGTTTGCTGCTCTCCGTTGATTACCTGCGGGCGCTTCCACACCGATTGGCTGCCCGTGTAGTAATCCACATCGATGCGGGCTTTCCCAGCCTTGCCGTGCTTCGTCGTAATGAGCACTACTCCGTTTGAAGCCCGCGAGCCATAGATAGCCGCCGAGGCAGCATCCTTCAGTACTTCAATCGACTCAATATCATTCGGATTTATGTCAGTTAGACCGTTGGTCTGCTGGTTACCCGCACCTAGTTGTGAGGTGCTTCCAGTAATAACAGGCAAGCCGTCAATCACATACAGCGGTTCATTGCTAGCGCCAATCGAGGCGGCTCCTCGCACCCGCACACTGATGCTACCACCGGGCGTACCCGAGTTTTGGGAAACCTGAACGCCTGCGGCACGACCCTGCAACGCTTGGTCGACGCTGATGATGGGTTGGTCTTTGTAGTCAGAGGACTTGACGGAAGCAATAGAACCAGTAATATCCCGGCGTTCCTGCTGGGCGCCGTAGCCAGTTACGATTACTTCAGTCAGTTGCTTGGTATCAGTTGCCAGCGTCACTTTGATTTGGGAGTCGCCGCCAATCGCACGCTCCTGCGTGGTCATGCCGACCGAGCTGAACACCAAGGTGCCACCCGTCTCGGGTACGCTTAAGCTGTATGCTCCATCTGCATTGGTAGAAACGCCATTGGAAGTGCCTTTTAGCAGCACCGTTACACCCGGCAACCCGTCGCCGGTTTTTTGGTCGGTAACCCGCCCCGAGACGGTGCGGGTTTGTGCCATCGCCCCTTGAAGAAGGATAAACATGAGCACAATACCCAGGAGTAAGATTTTTTTCATGGACAAAAGTTGAGTTTATGTAAGTGTTGTGAAAATATTGCATTGTCAAAACTAAGGCATTGAGGTTATATTTTGGTGAATAGTGCATTATAATCTGAAAAAATATTTTGATTCGCAATCAAAACACCATTATCCCAAATTAGATGCCAATACTGACTTTTTTACACAAGATGGTGCTCCAAAAAGCATCAGGCATATGAATTTGCTTAGAATAATTTTAGTTTTGCTTGTCGATATTGTCGGTTTTATCCTGTCCAAGGATTGCCAAGTACCCTCACTGAGCCTTTGAGATAGACCTCTTAATCTTTAAGGTAATTAAGTCTGCGGGGAGATAAGTTACATAAAAATAATTTGTCCCTCTCGAGCAAACCTTGTAGCCTACCCTTAATGAGGCCTAACGACTTGCCTGGACGGGCGTGGAACACCCGTCGAGAATATCGGAGCACTGGGCCAAAACAATAGCGACAGCAACCAATGAAGTTTCATCAGTTGCTGCCGCTATGCAAGCTAGTCGCCGAAGCGACTTCGCATTTGAACGTGATAAGATTCGACGTTAAGCTGGCTGCTGGTCTTATTTGAAGGTGACGATTGCCGCAAATGGGGCCGCCGTTCGGTTGCCGCTAATGACCCCCGTAACCCCGGCGACAGTTTTAAGGGGCGTGAGGACGATGCGCCGGCCTCCGTTCACCACGTACTCGAAGGTGAACACCACGGCATCGCCGCTAATGATACGGTTGTTGCCCGTGGACGTGGTGGCTTTAATAGGAATGGGCGGCGGGGTGGCTGGCACCGTCACGGGCGGCGGATTGTTGGTCAGGTACAGGTCGGTGAGGGCATCCTGGCTATTGATGCTTACCGTGGCCGGAAAGCTGGTCAGGTCCTTCACCTTCACCCGCGGGCCGAAGGTGGTGCCGCCCCGCAC
>JAYULN010000032.1:0-6877 GCA_043763525.1 Hymenobacter sp. | reverse complement strand
CGCCCAGCTCGTTGCCACTGGCTTCCATGTCGAAGCTGAGGCGCTGGTTTTTAGTCAGGTTGATGTCGCGGGTAATTTGCTGGTAGCCCACGAAGGCGGCTACTACCTGGTGCTTCCCGGCCGGCAGGTTCAGCAAGTACCGGCCCAGCGAGTCGGACGCCGTGCCGGTGTTCAGGCTGGACACGGCCACGCTGGCCCCCGGCAACACTTCGCCGCGCGCGCCGCGCACCATGCCGCTAATTGTGAACCGCGGCGCGTCCTGCGCCCTGGCTTGCTGCGGCCCGCTCAGGGCCAGCAGTAGCACCAACAACAAATAACGTAAAGTGGGGCTAAAAATCATAGGGCAGCACTGGAGGAACACGCAAAGGTAGCTCCCGGCCCAACGGCGCGGCCTGGGCTGCTAAGGCAACCGAGGCCGCGCCCTGGTTCGTTCCGCTATTTGTTTATCACGTTCCGCAGGGCCTGCTCAATTTGCGCGGCGGGCACCACGCCCGCCTGCCGCCACACCGGCTGCCCCTGATGAAACAGAATTAGCGTGGGGATGCTCTGCACGCGGTATTGCTGGGCCACGGCCTGGTTGCGGTCCACGTCAATTTTGATAATGCGCAGCTTGCCGCCGTGCTGGGCCGCCACCTGCTCCAGAATGGGGGCCATGGTTTTGCAGGGGCCGCACCAGGTGGCATAAAAATCGACCAGCACCGGCATGCCAGGGCTGTTGATGAGTTCGGGGAAGGACTTGCGAGGCATGAGTAAAAGGAATGAGCGAAACGAAGGAATAATAACTGCGCTGTTGCGGGTCTCTAAGTAGGTAGCCAGTAGTCAGTAGTCGGACATCAACCTGCTGTCAGTCAAGATTTAACATTGGGTCTGACTACCGAATACTTATGTCCGACTACTTAGTTGCTGGTTTGAAGATTTTTTGGCGTCTTCCAACCACCAACGCGAAACATCCGGAAACACAAGCCATAAAAGTTGCTTTTGTAACGGGCTTGGCTTGAGTAGTTGACAGCAATATTTCCGGGTTTTTTTAAGCCCGCAAACCAGTCCTGTATGTTACATTGATAAACGAAAAAAGCCCGGCGCAGGCCGGGCTTTTAGGATTTTACAAGCAGAAAAAAGGAATAATTTGCTTGACTACTTGGTGGCCGAAGCGTTAATAACCGTAACATCGTTGGCAACTTCCGGGAAAGTAAACTTTCCACCCACGGCTTTCACGCCTTTCACCCGGCATTCCCAGGTGTAGCGGCCGGGGGTGGCGTTGGCCGCCTCGCCGGTTTCAGCTTTAAAATAGTCGGGGTCCGAAGGGTCGGTGGGAAACAGCACGTCTACGCCGGGCTGGCCCTTGGGCAGCTCCTTCACCAGTAAATAGTCTTTGCCGGTGCGCTCGTTATGCACCACAAAAGTGGCCGTGTAAGTGCCCAATTGGCCATATTTATCAAGAATGCCTAGCTTAATTTGGGCGTTGGTGCTCACCATCCACGTTTGAGCCTGGGCACGGGGGGCACCCGCCATCAGCAAAAATAAGGCAAATAGGCCCAACACACGACCGGCGGCTGGCGAAAGGCGCAGGCCTTTCAAGCGGGTTTGTACAGATTTCTTCATAAATGAGAACGTAGAAAAAGGATAAGTAATATTGTTCGGGTCAAAAATAAATGAACGAATAGGTTGCCGCGCAGGCTAAGATAGCGCGTTTCAACGAAAGAACAAATTTTTCTGCCAAGGCCTGTTTTTTGCGTAAGATAATCCAAGTATTAACTCTGACATTTAGTGGGTTACGGCACGGTGCCGGGCCGCGATAAAGCGGGTGCCAGATATCCGGGGTGCGGCAGGTGGCGAAGGGCACAAGGCGGAATCGTGCGTATTTCACGCCATGAACCGTTTTTTCGTTCCCTTTCGGCAGCTGCGGCAGGAACCCACAATACTTGTCGACAGCGTGGGCCTGGGCGCGGCCCTCACGCTGGCGCACTGGCGCGGGGCCGCCACGCCCGCCCACTTGCGCGACGATACCAGCGCGGGCTCGGCCCTGCGGGCGCTGCATTGTCCCGACACGCCGGGGATGGCCGCCGCCGCCGTCACGGCCAATCATTTCGACGTGGATGGCTTCATCGGCGTGTGGAGCTTGCTGCACCCCGCGCTGGCGCTGCTCCACGATGAGCTGCTGCGAATGGTGGCTCGGCTGGGCGATTTTCGGGAAATCGACTGGAGTAACCCGTTGGCCGACCGCGTCTTGCAGTTGGTCTGTTGGTTGAATACCGAAGAAAAGGCCCGCTTTTATGAGCCTTTCGGCGCGCCCGCCCGCCGCCGGCGCGAAGACGAGGCTTCAGCCGAAAAGTTTGAGTGGTTTCTGCCGCGCTTTGCCGAAATCCTGCAAAACCCGGCTTTGGGCCGCGCCGCCTGGCAATCCGAGTTCGAGCGGGTGCAAGAGGCCGCCGCCACCATGCAAGAGCTGCCGACGACACTGCGCCGCTACCCCGAAATAGGTTTGGTGGTAGTGAATACACCCGCGCCGCTGCCATACTATGCCCTGTTCGGCCTCACGGCGGGGTTTGATATCGTGCTGAGCCAGTATGCCAACAACCGCTACGAGCTGGAATACAAATACACCACTTGGATTGACCTGGCCAGCCGCCCCACGCTACCGCGCCTGGTCCTCGCTTCCCTGGTCGCCCGCTTGAATGAACTGGAAACCAACGGTCAGCAGTGGGCCGCCGACGGCATCACCGACACTGGCCCGCTGCTGCGCCTCACCGGCCGGAGGCTCACCAAAGCCGAGTGCTACGCCGACCCCAGCGGCCGGCCGATTTACGCGTCATTCCTTTCCCCAGCGGCAATGGAGCGGGAAGTGCTGGCGTTTTTTAGGGCGGGCTACGCGGGCATTCAGCCCAGTAAATATTGGACCTGGCCCGAGGTGAAAGCGGCCAGCTAAGCCAGTACTTCCTGCGCTACTTCGGGTAGCACGCGCAGGCGGCTGCTGCCCTGGCCTACGCGCTCCACCACTACGCGCGTGTCGATGTGGCCTTCGAGCTTGTCGGGGTCGATATGGGTGATGATGCCGATGGTTTTGCCCCGGTCGCGGAGCTGGCCCAGCGCGGCCAGGGCCACCTGTAGCGTTTCCGCATCGAGCGTGCCAAACCCTTCGTCGATGAAGAGCGAATCGATGCGGGCGGCATTGGAGGCCAGCTCCGACAAGCCCAGGGCCAGGGCCAGGCTCACAAGAAAGGTTTCGCCGCCCGAAAGCGTGCTGGCATCGCGCTGGTAGCCGTCGTACGCATCGGCCACCAGCAGGGCGAGCGAGGTCGCATCTTTTGGGTCGCGGGAGGTGGCAGCCTTGCGTCGCAGCTGGTACCGGTCGTTGAACCGGCGCAGGTGGTCGTTGGCCAGGCCCACAAGCCGGGCCAGGGTCAGGCCCTGCGCGAAGCGGCTGAACCGGGTGCCGTCGCTGGAGCCAATGAGGTCGTGCAGGGTTTTCCAGCGCAGGGTTTCGCGCCGCTGGGCGGCCGCTTTGGTGCCCAGCTCGGCAAATTGGGTTTGATGAGCTTGCTCATCGGCCAGCTCTTTTTCCAGTAATGTATGCTCCTTTAGCAAGCCGAGATGTTGGGCGCGGGCTTCGTCGCAGGCTTGCTGCACGGCCTCGGCCGGCTCGGGGCTAAGGGCCTGGGCCACGGTGGTGCTCAGCTCGATGGCGCAGCGGGTATGGTAGTCGCGGGTGGTGGCCAGGGTGCCATCGAGGGTGGCGCGGAGGCGGCGCAGGGCGCTGCGCTCCGGCTCGGGCAGCAGCAGCGAATCCAGGACCGCAGGGTCGGGGGGAAGGCCAGCGGCCGGCAGGTCGCGGCGCAATTGCTGGTCAAGAGCCATTGCGGTGGCGTGGTGTTGGTCACGCAGAGTCGCCTGGGCCTGTTCACGCTCTATCAGGAGCGCCACGTTGGCCGTTTGCCGACGGCCAATATCCGCGAGGTCGGCATGCTTTTTTTGTTCCTGACGCTCCGCACTGGCCCAGAAATCGAGCGCGGCCTGCGGCGTGGGGTAGCCAGGATGCGCGGCGGCGATGTCATCGGCGCAGGCCTGCTGCTCGGCGGCGGCAGTTTCGCTGGCCGTTTTCAAAATCCGGCGGGCATCAGCCAGGCGGTTTACTTCGCTGGCCAGTAGGTTCAAATGGCCAGTGGCATCAGCCAGCTTCGGCCTCAACTCATCGTGGCGCCGGGTTTTTTTGGTAAAGGTGTCGAGGCGCTGGCTCAGTTCGCTGACAAGCAGTAGCGGCTGCTTGCGGTCAAATTGGGTGTTGCGCGCCGTGGCCAGCGCGGCGATGGCCGCGCTGGCTTCTTCGCCTTGTTTAAGGATGAATATCAGCTTTTTGTCCAACTCATCCAGCTGCCGTTGCAGTGTCTGCTGTTGCGCTTTGGCCGTATCAGCCTTCTCTGAGAAACTTTTTCGCTGGCCCTCGAGCCGGGCCTGTTGGGTGGGGGTATTGGCCAGGTCGCGCAAGAGCAGGGTCGCGCTACGCATGGCTTCGGGTAGGGAGAGGGCGCGGGCGGCAGGGTCGGGGGCGGCGGCCCCGCGCAGGGCCGGGCTGCCCAGGCGGGCCAGCAGGTCGGCGTTCTGTTTCAGCTGCTCATCCAGCAACGTCACTTTTTCCTGATGCGCGGCCAGCTCGGTTTGCAGGGCATCCAGGGCTTCGTCCGAAGCATCGACGTGGCGGCTGCGCACGGGGTGCTCAAGGGCACCGCACAGTGGGCACTCGCAGCCGGTTTGCAACTGGGCGGCATGGTCGCGAAACAGCTCCTTGCCCAGCAGCAACGCGTAGCAGTCGCCCTCGGCGCGGCGGGCGGCGGCCAGGGCCAGGGTCAGCGTGGTTTCGCGGGTGGCGGCTGCTTCCATCAGGCCGGCGTGTTGGGCGTACTGGCGCAGCAGCGCCGACTCCAGCTCGGCCAAAGCCTGCTCGGTTTCACTCAGGTTGGTACGATGGTCAGCTTCTGCTTTTGCGGCTTGGTCCCGGTTGCTTTGCAGCAGGTTAGCCTCTTGCTTCCGTTCCCGGTAGTCGGCCGTGGTGCGGTCGCGCTGGCCAAGCAGGTGGTCGAGCTGCACCAGCACGCTCGGTAGCTCGCCATCGGCCCGGTGGGTGGCCAGCCACGTTTGCAGTGCAGCCAGCTCGTTCTGGTCGGCCGCCGTTTGCTTACTAAAAATGCCGTGCTTCACTTCGGCCTCCCGGTGCTCCGCTTCATTGGTCAGCCAGGTACTTTGGGCTTCGTTGGCCGTTTTAGTCAGCGTTTTGAGGTTAGGGAGTTGGGCCAGGGCCGCGTTGAGAGTGGGGCGCTGAAGCTCCAGCTGCGCAGTGGCGGCTTCCCACGCCAACCGCGCACTTTCGACGGCCGCCGCCGCCGTTTCCTCTGCGGTGCGGGCGCGGGCTAGCTCGTCGGCCAGTAGTTGGCGACGATTCTCCGCTTCTGCCGCGTCGGCGGCGGCCCGCTTGCAGTCGCGCCAGGTGGTTTCAAAAGCTTCGGCGGGCTCGTGGGCCGTCAGGCGGGCCAGCTCCTCTTGCTGAGCGGCCAAGGCCTTTTCGGCTTGCTCAACTTCGGCGGTGGCCAGTTCGGCTTTGATGCACAGGCCGGCTATTTTTTGGTGCCAGTCGAGTTGGGCCTGCCAGGCATCGGCGGCCGTTTTGGCGGCGGTCACGGCCAGCCATTTTTCATCGGCGGCCGCCATTTTTTCGGCCAGCTCCTCCGGCGCGAGCAGGCGCACGGCCCCCAGCTGGTCGAGCAGGCGCTGCTCGGCGGCGTTCTCGGCCTTCAGCCGCTCGTGGGCGTTCTGCGATAAAGTTTTGTAGATGCCCGTGCCCGTCATGCGTTCCAGCAGCATGGCCCGCTCGTCGTCCTTGGCTTCCAGAAAATCGGCAAACCCACCCTGCGCCAGCAGCACCGACCGCGTGAACTGCTCGTAGCGCATGCCGGTCAGCTCCTGGTTTTTGGCCACGCTCTCCCGCAGGTTCTGGGTTTGCCAGTCGCCTTCCTGCCGGGGCCAGGGCGTTACCTGCATGGTCACTTTGGGCGTGCCATCGGCTTTTTTGAAAGCCCGCTGCAAGCTCCATTTCGCCAAAAAACGCCCGGCCTCCACTTCGTACACCACCTCGGCCCAGCTTTCGGTGGCTCCGTGGCTGTTCAGGGCCACGCCGTTGCTTTGGCGCGGGGTCTGGCCATAAAGCGCCAGCGTGATGGCATCGAGCAGCGTGGTTTTGCCCGCCCCCGTTGGTCCGCTGATGGCAAACAGCCCACAGCCCTCCAACGGTGCCGCCTCAAAATCGAGCCGGTGCGGCTGCTTGCCGCGCAGGGAGTTGAGGTTGAAACAGGCGATGGAGATGATGCGCATGGTAGTGGGAAGTCGGTAATCAGGAGCGCGAAGCGGTGCTTTGCGCCCCGCGTCGGATTAGTAGTAAGCAGTAAATAACCAGCGTCGTTCCGCCAGGCGCTACTATTATACCAGCGCGTCGGCCGCCTGGTAAGCCAGCAACTCCCCAAATGTCTCAAGCAGTTCCTGCCGGGCTGCTGGCGTATAGTCCCGGGTGTCGAGCAGCTGCTCAAACACCGCCCTCGGGGTCAGCTCATCCAGGTCGGGGAGGGGCGCTTCGGGCGTGTCGAAATCGACGGCGGGGGCCGTTTCGTCGCGCAGCTTACGCACCATCAGCACCTGTACGCGGCCTTCGGTGGCCTGCCAGGCCTCCCGAATCTGCTCCTGCACCAGGGCCCAGGGCAGGCCCGATTCCACGGCCGCCTCGGCCCAGGTGGCATGCGGGTAGCCGGCGTTGTTGTGGTCGAGAATATCCTGCACCACTTGCTCCAGCGGCCCCCGAAACCGGCGCAGCTCTCGCGTGACGGGCACATCCAGC
>JAYULN010000031.1:0-6892 GCA_043763525.1 Hymenobacter sp. | reverse complement strand
GCACGTGGTAGAGCAGCGACGACACGCCGTGAAACCCCAGCGTGCCCACCAATTGCTCCGAATACAGGGAGCCGTCGGGCTGGCGAAACTGGGTGTGCCGCTTGCGCGGAATCTGGCCGAGGCGGTGGTAATGAGCCATAAATTGCGGGGCTGGGATGGGGCCGTGAAGGTACGGCTGCGCCTGTCATTGCGAGGAGGCAATGACAGGCGGTTTCATTTGCCCAGCAGGGCCAGCTGGGCCACGCTGTCGCTGGCGGCGTGCAGGGCACGCTGTAGCTCGGGGTCTTGCTCGCGCAGCACCGTGTAGTAGGGCACCGTGCCGTAGGCGCTGCGGGCAATGTAGGCCTTGAGCAGGTTGCGCAGCAGCGGGGTGCAGCGGCGGGCGGCGGCCAGGTCGGCACTCACGCCGTCCTGCGCGGCCTGAGCGGCCAGGCTCACCAGCTGCGCATCCGTAATGCGGAAGGTAGCGTTGAACTGCTCAAACCGCAGGCCTTCGAGCTCGGCCTTGTGGGACTGGTAAAAGTTGAGGGCAAAGGCGCGGGCCACGCCATGGCTCATCAGCTTGGTGAAGTAAGCCGAGTGGGCCACCGTGTCGCGGGGCACAAACACGTCGGGCATGATGCCGCCGCCGCCGTACACGGTGCGGCCGTGGTCGGTGCGGAAGCGCAGCTCTTTGGCAAAATGTACGCTGTCGGCCGATTGCAGCTCGCCGTGGGCGGCCCGGTTGGCCACGTCGGCGCTGTACTCGGCGTAGTTGGCCCCGGAGGGCTTTTGGATGGAGCGGCCGGCGGGCGTGTAGTAGCGGGCAATGGTGAGGCGCAGCTCGCCGCCGTCGCTGAGCTTGATGGGCTGCTGCACGAGGCCTTTGCCAAAGGTGCGGCGGCCCACCAGAATGGCGCGGTCGTGGTCTTGCAGGGCTCCGGCCACTACTTCGGCGGCCGAGGCGCTGCCTTCGTCAACCAGTACCACCAGGGCTCCTTCTTCAAACTCGCCGGCCACGCGGGCGTAGGTCTGCGAGTCGTATTGCTCGCCTTTGCCGTCGGTGTACACGATTTTGCGCGAGCCGGCAATAAACTCGTCGGCCAGGCGGGTGGCGCGGTCGAGGTAACCGCCGGGGTTACCGCGCAAGTCGAGCACGAGGCGCGTGAGGCCCTGCCGGCGCAAATCGGCCAGGGCAGCCTTAAACTCATCGTAGGTATTGGAAGCAAACCGGCTGACCTTAATGTAGCCCGTCTGGTCATCAACCAAGTAAGCGGCATCAATGCTGGAATTGGGAATGCGGCTGCGCGCGATGCTGAGGTTGATGGCACGCGGCTGGCGGCGGCGGCGCAGCTCCAGGCTCACGGCGCTGCCGCGGGGGCCGCGCAGCAGCTGCGTGAGCTGGGCCGTGCCGAGGTGCGCCCCCGATACGCGCTTGCCACCGAGGCTGATAATCTGGTCGCCGGCCTGCACGCCGGCCTGCTCGGCCGGGCCGCCGCTGAGCGGGGCCACCACGGTCATAGTGTCGCGAAAGAGGTTGAATTCGATGCCGATGCCGTCGAAATCACTCTGCAAAAAGGAGTCGGTTTTTTCGCGGTCGCGGGCCGGAATGTAGACGGAGTGCGGGTCGAGCTTTTCCAGCATTTGGGCCACGGCGTAGTCGGCCAGGCCTTCAGTGTCGACGGAGTCGGCGTAGTCGCGGTCGACGTAGCTCAGAATTTCCTTGAAGCGCAGGTAGCCCCGGGCCGTAGCGTCGGGGTTTTCCGACGAGGGCCGGAAAGGGTTGTTGGCCACCAGCACACCGCAAGCCATGGCCAGCAGCAGCAATGCGCTTTGCCGCAGCCACCCGCGCCGCCAAGCAGCAACGGGCCGACCGTTTTCCGGAGCAACGGGCGAAGAAAAAGACATAAATGCGGTAGAAATATTAACGAATAGGATAGCGCTTATTGAAGCTCGAATTTATTGAAATTTACTCAGTTAACTGTTTAATTACCTGGCAATCGGGCAGTTTCTTCAATCAATACAACACTTTGCATTCAAAAGGCAACATTGGCACTTGCCTACCGGCATATTGCAATTGACAAACCAACGATACAGCAGCCGTAACCAGAACGCAATATATGATTTTTTCCGGAACACGCGGCATAATTCTCGACCAGTGAAAACCCCGCCCCAGCGAGTCTCCCGTTTTTGCGGCACCAATCGCCGCTGGCTGCTCTGGCGGACTTAGCTACGCCTGCGCCGTGGCGGCGGATTGGGGCCGCCCTGCCCCTGGCCGTATCTTTGCGCCGGCACTACTTGCCACCGCTTCACCTTCGCTTCTTTTTTCAGTGGGCACCATGGGCCGAATTCTCGCCATCGATTACGGAAATAAGCGCGTGGGCCTGGCCGTGACCGACCCGCTGTGCCTGATTGCCTCACCCCTGGAAACCATTCATAGCAAGGACCTGGTGGCCTACGTGCAGGCCTACCACCAGCGCGAGCCGCTGCGGGCCGTGGTGGTGGGCATGCCCCGCACCCTGCTCAACGAGCCCACCGACGCAACCAGCGCCGTGGTGGGCCTGCTGCGCACCTTGCGCCGGGCCCTGCCCGAGCTGCCCATTCACGAGCTCGACGAGCGGTTTACCTCGCGCATGGCCCACGCCACCATGCTGGCCGGCGGCCTGGGCCAGAAGGCCCGCCGCGACAAAGCCACGGTAGACCGCATCAGCGCCACCATTATTCTGCAATCTTTTCTCGAATCACCGCTTATGCGGGAGGTCTGAGTTCTCTGTTTCTCAAAGAAACGTCATGCAGAGCGCAGCGAAGCATCTTTACCTGAATGGTAATTTACTCGAAGCAACGAAGCGGCAAAGATGCTTCGCTACGCTCTGCATGACGGCCATATAGCCCCTTTTACCATGATTTACTCCATTGTCGCCATCGGCGACCCCGTTCTCAAGACCAAAGCCAAAAACCTGGCCCCCGACCTGGCCCCGGCCGAGTTGCAGCAGCTGATTGCCGATATGTTCGAAACCATGTACTACGCCCACGGCGTGGGCCTGGCCGCCCCCCAGATTGGCAAAAGCGTGCGCCTGTTCGTGATGGATTCGGGGCCGATGGTGGAGCTGGACGAGGAAGACCTGGCCGAGCTGGAAGAGGGCGAAACGCCCGAGCCGGGTATCAAGCGGGCCTTCATCAACCCGCAAATGGTGAGCGAAACCGGCGAGCAGTGGGGCTTCGAGGAAGGCTGCCTGAGCATTCCCGGCGTGCGCGAGCTGGTGAACCGCCACGCCGACATTGTGCTGCGCTACGAGGACGAAAACCGCCAGGTACACGAAGAAGCCTTTTCGGGCATGGCCGCCCGCATCATTCAGCACGAGTACGACCATTTGGAAGGCATCCTGTTCACCGATAAGCTCTCCGGCTTCAAGAAGCAACTGCTAAAAGGGAAGTTGGCCCGCATCAGCAAGGGCGACGTGAAACACGACTACCGGATGAAGTTTGTGGGGGAAGGCAAGCGGCGGTAGCGCTGGCCCTGGCGCAGGTATGGGTAAATATGTCCGTCGGCCCGAATGTATAAGTAAAAAATAAGATTTTTACTTATACATTCGGGCCATGGAATTTCAAGCCCAATACCCTTTTCAACTCCCATTGCTACCGCCCCCACTGGCGCTCGATTCGCCGGTTTTGCTGCGGGCCATCGCAGCCGCACGCATCGAGCTGGCCGAGCTGAAAGGGTATTCAGCGGCTATTCCGAATCCGATGCTGTTGTTGTCGCCGACCTTGATTCGGGAATCGGTGGCCAGCTCCGAGATTGAGAATATCCACACCACCGTAGAATCGGTGCTGCAACAAGCCCTGTTTCCGACCACCGAGCAGCGCAGCGCCGACAAAGAGGTACTGCGCTACAGCGCGGCTATCCGGTGGGGGGCCGACCAACTGCCCCAACTGCCGTTGGTTTCGCGGGTTATCGTGGGCATTCAGCACCTGCTGCTGGGCTCGACCGATGCTGGCTACCGGGCTACGCCCAATCAGATTATCAATTCCACCACCGGCCAGGCCATTTACACGCCCCCGCCAGCCGGCCAGATTCCCGCGCTGATAAGCAACTGGGAACACTACATCAACACTCCCGATGCGGCGGCCGACCCGCTGTTGCGGTGCGTGGTGGGGCATTATCAGTTTGAGGCCATTCACCCGTTCGGCGACGGCAACGGGCGCACGGGGCGGATTCTCATGGTGCTCCAGCTGGTACAGGAAGGGCTACTTACGCTGCCGGTTCTTTTCATTAGCGGCTACATCAACCGGCACCGGCAAGACTACTACCGCTTGCTGCTGGCCGTAACTACGCGGGGCGAATGGAAAGAATTCGTGCTGTTCATGCTACGCGGCTTTGAGGAGCAGGCCCGCGAGACCAAGCAAACCCTGCTGCGGGTAATGGAGCAGCTGGGCGAGTTTCGCCAGCGGGTGCGGGCGCTGCCCAAAAGAGTACCGGGTGAGCTGGCCGACCACTTATTTGCCTTTCCCGTTACGACCCCGGTGCAGGCCGCCCGCGAGCTGGGCATGACTTACAAAACCACTTCCCGCTACCTGAGTGAGCTAACCGCTGCGGGGCTTTTGGAAAACAAGCCTGTTTCGCGGTTTCAGTTTTATTTCAACCGCCCCTTACTGGAACTCCTGAACCAATTGTAATCAATTGGTGGGTGGTAGCTTGCTAATCAAACAACCAGCAACTAAATAATGCAACAATACCGACGTGTGGCTGGCCTGATGGGGGCCGTTTGTTGCTTGCTGCTATTCACGGTGCCCCAAGCCCGGGCCTGGGGCTTTTTCGGTCACCGCTTGCTGAACCGGCTAGCCGTGTACACGCTGCCACCGGCCATGGTTGGCTTTTATAAAGCCAACATTGAGTACCTGACCACCAACGCCACCCGGCCCGACTCGCGGCGCACGGTGGTGCCCGGCGAGGCCCCCAAGCACTTTCTCGATGTGGACCGCTACGGCGACAGCGCCGAGTATAAGCTGCCCCGCAAGTATGCCGATGCCGTGGCCCGCTACGGCGAAGACTCGCTGCTGCGCCACGGCATTGTGCCCTGGAACGTGGTGAGCATGAAAAACCAGCTCACCGCCGCCTTCCAGGCCCGCGATACGGACCGGATTCTGCGCCTTTCGGCCGACATGGGCCACTACATTGCTGATGCCTGCGTGCCACTGCACACCACCCGCAACTACAACGGTCAGCTCACCGGCCAGCGCGGCATTCATGGCCTGTGGGAGTCGCGGCTGCCCGAGCTGCTAAGCGCTGACTATGACCTTTTCAGCGGCAAGGCCGAATACCTGCCAAAGCCCACCGAGGCCATTTGGGCGGCCGTCATCCGCTCGCACGCGGCCGCCGACTCGGTGCTGCGCTTCGAGAAGCAGCTGACCGCCCAATACCCCGAAGACCGGAAATTCGGCTACGAGCAGCGCGGCAGCCAAACGGTCCGCACGTATTCGCGCGAGTTCAGCAAAGCCTACCACGCCCGCCTGAACGGGCAGGTAGAGCGCCAGCTGCGCTACGCGGCGGCCCTCATCGGCGATTTCTGGTTTACCTGCTGGGTCGATGGCGGCTCGCCCGACCTGCGCCAGCTGCAGTACCAGCCCTCGGCCAGCGAGCAGCAGCGGCTGGAGCGCGAAGCCAAAGAAACCGCCGCCACGCCCGTGGTAAGCGCACCGGGGCACGATGAATAATGAGGGGTGAGTTTGATGTGCTATTGGCGCAGTTAAGTAGGTAGCCAGTATTAAGTAGTCAGTAGTCAGACATCAAAGTGCTGTCAATCAAGATTTAACATTGGGTCTGACTACCGAATACTTATGTTCGACTACTTAAAACATCAAACTCACACTTCACCCCTCACCTATCGCCTCGGTGAGGTGAACCTGGTCTAAATCGACCACGGCCACGCCATCCTCGGCTACCTCGTAGGCGCGGATGTAGCGGCGGTGCCACTCAATTTCGTCGTGGGTGTAGGAGTTGCGGGCGTGAATGTCCTGGGCGAAAGTGTCGTCGTAGCCTTTGAGCTGGATGATGATTTCGACATCGATTCGCGTGTAGTCGGCCGGCCCGAGATTGTGCAGGGGACTTTCGGGGGTGATGTCGTGAACGACCGTCCAGCTGAGCGGGAAGAAGCTGATGGAATCGCGCTCCAGGGGCAAAAAAGCGTAGGTCTGGTTGTTGGTAGCGGGGTCCACGGTTTTGAGCAGCACCCGGGCCTGCAAGTCAATCAGGATGTTGTTGCGCTGGTTGGCGATGCGAAATTGCAGGCAGGGCGTGCCGTCGGCCCGGCGGCTGATGATGGCCGTGCGGCTGAAATGAATGCGCGCCGTGGGCCGCGAAAACCGCCCATAGAGCAAGCCCGTGGCCAGCGCGAAGGTGAGCACGCCCACCAGCGCCTCCAGGCTCGACACGAAGCCCGTGCCGTTACTGCCGGGGTACACATGTCCGTAGCCGACGGAGGTGAAGGTTTGGATGGAGAAAAACAGCGCGCTCAAAAAATCCTGCCACCAGCCGCGCGGGGTAGCCACGCCGGGCAGGTTGTCGAGACCCAGCGCCAGGTAAGCAACTGCAAAGCAGGTATTCAGCAGCGCGAAAAACGCCACCACCACGCCAATAAACGACCACCACTCCATGGTAATGAGCCATTGGTAGGGGTCCTGGCGGTGGGGACCGCCGCGCCGCCGCACATTAAAAGTGCCGTCGTGGTTGATGGCCCGCTTGGTGCGGCGCGAAAATTTTTCGCCAATGCCGGGGTCGAGGGTCGCCATGTAGTGGAGTGGTGGAGTGGTGGAGTGGTGGAGTGGTGGAATAGGAGCCACAAGAACGTCATGCCGAGCGCGGCGAAGCATCTTTACCGCGTAAGTAACCAGATTTACTACTGCGGTAAAGATGCTT